>NZ_LAYY01000008.1 GCF_000986785.1 Mesobacillus campisalis
CCCCCTAATTCTTTTGGACACCTACTTGAGAGAAACAGTACACTAGGGTCAAGAAAATCAAAAGAAGTTAGGGGGAGAGAAGAATGGCAAACAGAAAAATACCAGCTCTTGAGGAAGTCAAAAAAAACTATGTCAGACTAGCTCTTGAGTCGGGGAATTATTCCTCTATTGCCCGTCATGCAGGTATCGATCGTACTACTCTTAATAGGTGGATTCAGGAATATGAAGATGAAGTAAGAGGACAGATGGAGGACCCTGCCTCAGCGGTACTATCTATAGAACCTACGAAAGAAGAGTTAAAGGCGAAATACGAACAGGCAATGAAACTGCTTGGTGAAAAAGAACTTGAAGTCGCTATGCTTAGGAATTTATTAAAAAAAAGCCAATCCCGGCCCTGACGGTCCTTGAAGAGATAAGGTTATGGGCAGAGGAGGGGTTTGCGATTACTAAATTGGCAGAGGCAGCTGGAGTAAATCGGTCTTTATATTATTATCATGCGGGGAGCGACGAAGAGATCGTAACCAAGGGAAAAAGGGGCCGTCCAATCCCAGGTTACTCAGTAACTGAAGCAGGAATTATTATCTCAGACGAACAGATAGAGGAGTTCCTCATGGAGGCGATTGAGGGAGATGGGGCGACTTACGGCGTTAAGAATCTTACAGAATATCTGAGGGAGCATCACAAACTTAGAATCAACCACAAAAAGGTGGCTAGACTATGTGGCAAATTGGGAATTCTCCTTCCCCACCGGACAGGCAGCCCGAAGTATCCCAGACGTCTTGTCAGGAATCGACTAGTCACAGCTCCGAACCAGCATTGGCAACTGGATATTAAATATGGGTCAATTGAAGGAAGCCGAAGGTTTTTCTTTATCGCAAGCGCCATCGATGTGTTTGATAGGCGTATTGTAGGTTATTACAGAGGCTCTAAATGCCAGGCGAAGGACATAACCGGAATGCTTAAGGAGGCCATTATCAGGAGAGGTCTGAAGGCCCCAGAGGAGCAGGATGGGCACTGTATCGTCCTTCGTACCGATAACGGCCCTCAGTTCGTAAGTAACCACTTTGGTGAATTCTGCGAAGAGAATAAAATCTTTCACGAGAGGATTCCTCCTAGGTCACCTAATTATAATGCATTTATCGAGTCGTTCCACAGCAACCTGGAACGTGATCTCTTCAGGCGTTTCACATTCGAATATTTTGAAGAGGCATATTACCGCATTGATGAGTACATGGAGTTCTACAATGAGAGAAGATACCATGGCAGTCTGGGGCGTATGTCTCCGGCCAAATTTTATGAAAAGTACAAGGATATTGGGTTTCCAGAAGAAATGGCTATCAGTCTATAAATAGCAAAAAAACACCCTTCTTCACTTATCTTTTACGAACGAAAGTGAAGAAGGAAAATAAAAAATAAAAAACTATGATAGAGCGAGAATGGTGAAGCAGGTGTCAGTAATTAGGGGGTCAAACCGTTTTTGATGCAATACCTCAAATCCCGATGAAAAAACTATTTTTTGGACAACCAGGATGCCGATATGTAATGTTTTTCCGCAGTCGAAGATGATCGTCTTTTAAATATGACTTTTTTGCCTCAGCTTTTGCCTCGAATCACACAAAAAAACCCGCTTCCTCCCATCACATCGGGAAAAAGCGGGTTCATCTTTTATTTAGCCTTTCAGCCTTGAAAATGCCTTTTCGGCTGCCTCAATGGTCTTCTGGATGTCTTCGTCGCTGTGCTCGGTGCTCAGGAACAGTCCTTCAAACTGGGAAGGCGGCAGGAAGACTCCTTCGTTGGCCATTTCACGGTAGTAGGCCGCAAAATAATCAAGATTGGATGTTTTCGCTACATCATAATTAATGACTTCCTTGTCGGTGAAGAAGAATCCTATCATCGAGCCGGCGCGGTTGAAGGAAACCGGTATGCCGTGCTTTTCAGCCGCTGCGGTGATGCCTGATTCCAGCATATCACCCTTCTTCTTGAATTCATCGTATGTTTCCGGAGTCAGCTGCCTTAATGTTTCATATCCTGCTGTCATCGCCAGCGGGTTTCCGGAAAGTGTCCCGGCCTGGTAGATTGGTCCGCTTGGAGCGATCTGCTGCATGATTTCCGCTTTTCCGCCATATGCTCCAACCGGCAGGCCGCCGCCGATTACCTTGCCAAGGCAGGTAAGGTCAGGAGTGACATTAAAGTGGCCCTGGGCACAGTTGTAGCCGACCCGGAAGCCGGTCATAACCTCGTCAAAAATCAGCAATGAACCGTATTGGGTTGCCATTTCACGCAAGCCCTCCAGGAAGCCAGGCTGCGGCGGAACAACCCCCATATTACCGGCAACTGGTTCAACGATCACACAGGCAATATCATCGCCAAACTGTTCAAACGCGTATTTGACGCTTTCGAGGTCATTGTAAGGGACGGTAATCGTGTTTTTGGCAATGCTTTCCGGCACGCCCGGGCTGTCAGGCAGACCGAGTGTGGCAACGCCGGAACCCGCTTTTATCAGCAGGGAATCTCCGTGGCCATGGTAGCAGCCTTCAAATTTTACGATTTTATTCCGGCCTGTATAGCCGCGCGCAAGGCGAAGGGCGCTCATCGTTGCTTCGGTACCGGAGGAAACCATCCTGACCACTTCAATCGACGGTACACGCTCGATGACAAGCTCGGCCATTTTGGTTTCCAATTCAGTCGGAGCACCAAAGCTGGTTCCCATTTCGGCTACTTTCTTAATGGCTTCCACGACAGAGTCATTGGAATGCCCAAGAATTAATGGTCCCCATGAGAGAACATAGTCAATATATTCATTGCCATCAATATCGTAGATTTTGGAGCCTTTGCCTCTCTCCATGAAAATCGGATCCATATTGACCGATTTAAAAGCGCGTACCGGACTGTTTACGCCGCCGGGCAACACTTTTTTTGCTTGTTCAAACGCTGCAGCTGATTTATCGTAAGAGCGCATCAAAATCCTCCTCATAGGTTTGATAGAGTAAATGATTATTCCTTCAGCCAGCGGGCTGCATCTTTCGCATGGTACGTAATGATCAGGTCGGCTCCGGCGCGCTTCATGCCAGTAAGCATTTCCATGACGATTCTTTGCTCATCAATCCAGCCATTCGCAGCAGCCGCTTTCACCATCGAATACTCGCCGCTGACGTTGTAGATCACAACAGGAAGATTGAAGTTGTTTTTCACATCGCGGACGATATCCAGATAAGGCATTCCGGGCTTCACAATCATGAAGTCTGCGCCTTCGTCTATATCGGATTCTGCTTCACGCAGCGCTTCAAACCGGTTGGCAGGATCCATCTGGTATGTCTTGCGGTCCCCGAACTGTGGCGTGCTGTCGGCAGCATCACGGAATGGGCCGTAGAAAGCGGAAGCATATTTTACTCCATAGGACATGATCGGGATATTTTCATAGCCAGCCTCATCGAGACCCTCGCGGATGGCCGCCACAAAGCCGTCCATCATATTGGATGGAGCGATAATATCGGCTCCGGCCTCCGCCTGGCTTACCGCTGTTTTGACAAGCAGCTCGAGAGAGGAGTCATTATGCACATCGCCATTTTCAATCAGCCCGCAATGTCCGTGGCTTGTATATTCACAAAGGCAAGTGTCGGCAATGACGACGATTTCCGGATAGTTTTCCTTGATGAAGCGTGTGGCCACCTGGACGATTCCGTGGTCATGGTAGGCCTGGGACCCGCACTCATCCTTTTCCTCCGGAACACCGAATAACAGGACGGACGGAATGCCCAGTTCTGCAATTTCATCCATTTCGGCTTTAAGGTTGTCCATTGTGAGCTGATAGACACCCGGCATGGACCTTACTTCATTCCGTTTATTTTCACCTTCCAAAATAAACAGAGGATAGATTAAATCTTCTGTACGAAGATGGTTCTCTCTTACCATCGATCTTAGGGGTGCACTGCTGCGCAAACGGCGGTGCCGTGCAAATTGGAGATGTTTCATTTCCGCTCCTCCTGTCTGTGTATGTATTCAATGACGCTTTCCATCATATCTTCAACGGTATATTTGCGAGGGCAGGCATGGACTTTAAGGCCATGCTGCTCAGCTCTCTGCCTCGAAACCGGTCCGATGCAGGCGACAATGGAATTTTCAATTTTGCTTTCAAGGCCGTAGGCCCGAACTGTATCCATAAAATGGTCGATGGTGGACGGACTTGTGAAAGCGAGAATGTCCAGTTTCCTGCTGTTCAGCAGCTCTGCCAGCTTGGTGGCGCTCTCTTTCGGCATATAGGTCTCGTAAATAATCAGCTCATCTACCACCGCACCTTGTTGACGCAGCGAGGAAGAGATATATTCCCTTGCCAGATTTCCTTTTGGAATCAGCACGGTCATTCCTTTCCTTACAAATGGAGCAAATTCGCGCACGAAACCTTCGGCCACGTACTCATCAGGCATAAAATCCGCCTGGATGCCAAAGCCCTCCAGTACCTCCCGCGTTTTTGACCCAATGACAGCCACTTTCGGAAAAGGGTGCCTTTTCTTGTAATAGGAAAAGAACGTCTCAACCGTAACATTGCTTGTAAATATAATCCAGTCATATGTATCCAGCCGCCTCAAAGCGGCAGCCAGTTCTTCAGATGCAGCAACAGGACGGAAAGCAATCAGAGGGACCGCCACCGGATTCCCTCCTAGCTTTTTTACCAATTGAGAAAAGGATTGCGCCTGTTTTTCTCCTCTTGGGATCATTACCTGTTTATTTTGCAGCGGAAGGGGAGGAATCATTCCGAGTCAAGCTCCTCTTTGACCTGGTCGATCAATTCTTTCGCTCCCATTGAGGTCAGCCTGTCAGCAGCAAGCTCTCCGAGTTCGTGCGGATTGCTTCCTGTGACCATATCTTTATAAATCACGTTCCCATCCGGGGATCCTACAAGCACAGTCAGCACGATTTCATCATTGTCTTTTGTTTCGGCAAAGCCGGCAATCGGCACCTGGCAGCCGCCTTCCATTTTGGCAAGGAAGGCCCGTTCAGCATTGACGGCCGCTTCGGTTTTCTGGCAGGTGAATTTCCCCAGCCATTCAAGAAGCTCTTTGTCACTCTCGCGGCATTCGATAGCGAGCGCCCCCTGGCCGACAGCCGGGACGCAGATATCCGGATCAATGAACTCGGACACGGTTTCAGCAGCCCATCCCATGCGCTTCAATCCTGCCGCTGCCAGGATGATGCCATCATACTCGCCGGAGTTAAGCTTTTCGATTCTAGTATCAATATTACCGCGGATCCATTTGATTTCAAGGTCGGGACGCCTTGATAAAAGCTGGGCGCTCCGGCGCAGGCTGCTTGTGCCGACAACCGCGCCGCTCTCAAGCTCGCCCAGGCCTTTGCCGCCTTTTGAGATGAGGACATCGCGGTGGTCTTCACGCTCGGGGATTGAGCCGATTACAAGCCCTTCAGGCAGGACGGCAGGCATATCCTTCATGCTGTGGACAGCCATATCGATCCTTTTATCAAACATGGCTTGCTCGATTTCCTTTACGAACAGTCCTTTGCCTCCCACTTTCGATAACGTGACATCAAGGATTTTGTCCCCTTTGGTTACAATCTCCTCTACTTCGAATTCGAAAGGGGCTCCCAATGCCTTCAATTGGCTGATGACCCAGTTTGTCTGCGTCAACGCCAGCTTGCTCCGTCTAGATCCTACAATGATTTTTCTCAATGAAGTGCCCTCCTTGTTACTGATACCAGAAATGGAATGATGAAAATCTGCCAAATAAGAAAAAGTTGATAAGTACAATTAAAAATGAAGCTGCGTTCCAAAGCGCAAGCGACTTCCCATGTAAATTCCGGCCGACCCTTGAGTAAAGATAAACGCCGTACACAGCCAGCACGATGAACGAGCCAATCACCTTGGAATCATTCCAGGCCATGTCCGGAACCTTGATCCAGGCCCACTGCAGCCCAAGAATCAGGCTTAAAAGCAGCATCGGAAACCCAATGACGTTCAGAACATAAGATAAATGCTCCAATTTATGAAGGTCGGCAATCCGCCGGAGCATCTTCCCCCACTTTTTCCTTTTCAGGAGCTCATACTGAAGCAGGTATAAAAGCGACAGCACAAAGGAAATGGAAAACGCCCCATAGGAAAGAATGGCCATGGTAATATGGATCAGCAGCAGCTCTGAAACAAGCTGCTCCGACATCGGATTGGATTCAAAGTATGCCGGGGCAAATGTATGGATGCACATGATGATAAAACCAAGGACATTGGTGAAAAAGACAATGAAATCCACTTTCAGAATCCTGTTGATGGCCAGCGAAAGGCTGACAAGCACCCAGGCGTAAAAATAAAGCCCTTCGAACAGGGTCAGAACCGGAAAGCGGCCTGTTTCCCTCATGTGCAAAAACAGGAAGAGCGTTTGCAAAACCCATACAAATGCAAGTAACCAGAAGGCAATTTTGTTTACCTTCCGGTTACTGTTAAGGAAGTCCATAAAATATAAAAGCACGCTTGCCGCATAAATCACAATCGTCAGCTCATGCAGTCGGGTCATAAAAAGGTCTGACATTTGCCTTTTAACCTCACTTACGATTGAAAGGATGCCTGAGGCACTTTAACGTGTATATCGGCCTGCTTTGATTCGGCTGGTTTCAATCCTTTTTGTTCAGCTACGAGCTGTTCGATATTGAAAATTTTCACAAAAAGATCCAGCGCTTCTTCAGCGTCACGCTGTGAAGACAGCTCCTTTGCCTGAAGGATTGGGTCTTTCAGAAGCTGGTTGATGATGCTCTTTGTGTGCTTGTTGAGCACTTTGATATCGCGTTCGGAAAGATGCGGGAGCTTGCGCCCAATGCTGTTCATTGTTTCCTGCTGGATCTCATGCGCCTTGACCCTGAGTGCTGAAATCACAGGCACAACACCAAGGGTGTTCAGCCATTGCTTGAATAGGACCATTTCCTCTTCGATCATCAGCATGATTTTCTCCCCGGCTTTTTTGCGTTCCTGAAGATTGGCTTCGACAATTCCCTCCAGGTCATCGATATCATAAAGGAAGACATTCTCGACTGAAGCGATCGCCGGGTCAAGGTCGCGCGGCACGGCAATATCCACCATGAACAGCGGCTTGCCTTTGCGCACCTTGGAGACAATGTCCATCATTTCCTTCGTGACGACAAACTCTTTGGCTCCTGTGGATGAGATGAGGATATCCGCTTCCACAAGGGCACATTGCAATTCTTTCAGAGTCCGGGCTTCGCCTGCAAACCGGCTGGCGAGGTCTTCCGCTTTTTGATAGGTGCGGTTGATGACTGTAACCTTCCTGGCCCCATTGGAGTGAAGGTTCTGGATGGCGAGCTCGCCCATCTTCCCTGCTCCAAGAATAAGCACATGCTTGTTATCGAGCGAACCGAAGATTTTCTTTGCCAGCTCAACAGCAGCATAGCTGACGGAAACCGCGTTGGCACCGATATCCGTCTCGGAATGGGCGCGCTTTGCGACCGTAACAGCCTGTTTGAAAAGATGGTTGAACACTGTTCCTGTTGCCTTTTCCTCCTGGGCCATCAGGAAGCTTGACCGGACTTGTCCAAGGATCTGCGTTTCCCCAAGTACCATGGAGTCCAATCCGCAGGCCACTTTGAACAAATGGTCAACAGCTCCATCCTCTTCATAGACAAATAGGAATGGCGAAAACTCATTCTGATCAATATTGAACCATTCCGATAAAAATTCTTTTATATAGTAACGTCCTGTGTGGATCTGGTCCACAACGGCGTATATCTCCGTACGGTTACAGGTGGATATAATGACATTTTCAAGAATGCTCTTCTTGTTTTGAAGCGTCTGCATTGCATTCTTTAGATTTGCCTCGTTGAATGTCAACCTTTCCCTGATCTCGACAGGAGCAGTACGGTAATTAAGGCCAACAACTATTGTATGCATAAGTAAAATGACACCTCCAAACAAAAATCACATTACAGCTAACGCCATTATAACACCCAAAAATTTAATAGATTTTTAATAAATGTGAACATCTATCGAAAAGATTAAGCAAACACCTTTTTAAAAAGGCGGCATGTCCAAAACTAAAAACCAATTGCCAGCCTGGCGGACCATCTGGTTAAATATAAAGTGTGTGTAATGGTTACTTTCTCCCTATGTACAGTATCAAAAATTCGGCATTAATTCAAGTAAGCCTTACTGGAAAGGTAGGAATATGAAGAAAACTTCTCTGATACCAGGCATTATCCTAATTGGATATGGAATTTATTTTTATCTGAACCAGGCAAACATTGTCCTATTCCAGCAGTTTAATACGTGGCCGACGCTTATGGCTATCATCGGATTGGCTTTCCTGGTTCAGGGCTATTGGGGCCGGGACTTCGACTCCATTTTGCCAGGAGTGATCCTTTTTGGGCTGGGGATCCACTTTCATGTGGTCGGCCGGCTCGCAGTATGGCCCGACCACCTCGGTGCCTTTATTTTAATCATTGCCCTTGGATTCCTGCTGCGCTATCAAAAGAGCGGGAACGGACTGGCATATGGAATCCTTTTCCTTATCGTTGCCGCCCTGCTGCTTTTTTATGACAGCATTGCAAGCTGGCTGGGACTTTTGGAGAGCCGTTTCGCTTCTTTCCTGAACTTTTGGCCTGCGGCGCTCATTTTAATAGGAGTCTATCTTCTTATGAAGAAGAGGTGAAAAAAGACAGGGCGTTATGCCCTGTCTTTTTCATGTCAGCTGTGGCAGCCGGCTTCGTCTTTTATTATAAAACCGAATCCAAAAATTCTTTCGTCCGCTGTTCTTTTGGATTATTGAACACTTCTTCAGGCGGTCCTGCTTCGACGATACGGCCGCCGTGCATGTAAACAACCCAGTCGGCCACTTCTTTAGCAAAGCCCATTTCGTGCGTGACGACGACCATTGTCATTCCTTCGTCGGCTAGCTCTTTCATTGTGGTGAGTACCTCTCCTACCAGCTCTGGATCAAGCGCCGAGGTCGGCTCGTCAAACAGCATCACCTCAGGCTTCATGGCCAGAGCCCTGGCAATTGCCACCCGCTGCTTTTGCCCTCCCGACAATTTTCCCGGATAGACATTTTCCTTATCGCTCAGGCCGACTTTTTTCAATAGTTCCTTGGCTTGTTGATAAGCCTGTTCTTTAGGCACCTTTTTTACATGCATTGGCGCTTCCACGATATTCTCAATGACTGTCATATGGGGGAAAAGGTGAAAATGCTGGAATACCATTCCGACCCTGGCGCGGATATCGTTAATATCATGTGTTCCCGGCTCGACTTTCTCGCCGCCGATGATGATATTTCCGCTGTCTTTTATCTCCAGGAAGTTCAGGCAGCGGAGAATGGTGCTTTTCCCCGATCCGCTTGCTCCTATGAGACAGACCACATCGCTTTCCTTTACCGTAATATCAATGTCCTTCAAGACATGCAAATCACCAAAGGATTTATTCAATTTTTCCACTTTTACCATAACAGAACTGCTCAAGCTGCTTCCTCCTCTCCTAATCGCTCAGTGACATCCGCTTTTCAACGAAACGGACGAGCATGGTGAAAATAAACACAAGAATCAAATAGTAGACGGCGACGATCAACAGGTAGCTCATATAATCGAAAGAATTTGAGCCGTATGTTGTCGCGACATTGAACAATTCGTACATGCCGATAAAAGCAGCCAGGGAGGAATCCTTGATTGCGATAATAAACTGGTTGCCTAGCGGCGGCATTGCTCTTCTCAATGCCTGCGGAAGGATGATCCTGCGGTAGGTCAATCCTGTTGTCATTCCCAGGGAACGGCCTGCCTCCATCTGTCCTTTGTCAATCGACTGGATCGCCCCGCGGAAGATTTCCGCAATGTACGCACCGTTATGGAAAGCGAGACCGAGGACGACGGCCCAGAATTGGGACATGTTGAAGGCTGTAAGCCCATAATAGAAAACGAAGATCTGCACAACCAGCGGCGTTCCGCGAACGAGAAATATGTATAGGTCGGCAATCCACTCGAGGATTTTGACGCCGGATATTTTTAAAAAGGCGAAAAATAGGCCTATAACTATACCAATCAATATGGCTACTACCGTCAATTGAAACGTCAGCAGCATCCCTTTAAGAAAAACGGGATAACTATCTATAAACTTTGAAATCCAATCCAATGACTTCCCCTCCTATTAAAAAAGCGTAAGCGCGTATCTCATTTGAACACTTTATTTTTGGGCACTGAGGCGCGCCGTCAGTTACCTTTTTCGTCTGCGCCGCAAATTTTTGGCACTGAGAGACCTCGTCAGTTACCTTTTTTCGTCTGGCCTGCAATTTTCGGGCACTGAGGGACCCTGTCAGTTACCTTTTTTCGCCTGCCCGGCAATTTTTGGGTACTGAGAGAACCCGTCAGTTACCTTTTTTCGCCTGATCCGCAATTTTCGGGTCTGAGGGACCCTGTCAGTTACCGTTTTTCGCCTGCCCCGCAAATTTCGGGTACTGAGAGAACCCGTCAGTTACCTTTTTTCGCCTGATCCGCAATTTTCGGGCACTGAGAGAACCCGTCAGTTACCTTTTTTCGTCTGGCACGGAATTTCCGGGCACTGAGAGAACCCGTCAGTTACCTTTTTTCCTCTGCCCAGCAAATTTCGGGTACTGAGAGACCTCGTCAGTTACCTTTTTTCGTCTGGCCTGCAAATTTTGGGCACTGAGGGACCCTGTCAGTTACCGTTTTTCGCCAGACCTGCAATTTTCGGGCACTGAGAGACCTCGTCAGTTACCGTTTTTCGCCGGACCAGTAAATTTTGGGTACTGAGACCCGCCGTCAGTTACCTCTTTCCCTCTGATCCGCAATTTTCGGGCACTGAGAGACCCCGTCAGTTACCTTTTTCCCAATAACCTGCAGATTTCGGGCACTGAGGAGGCACACAAAAGGCGAATGTACAGCTTGTGCACATTCGCCCAGGGTGTTATTCCTTCTCAGGATCCTTTGTAATGTCTTCACCGATGTACTTCTCGCTGATCTCTGTCAATGTTCCGTTTTCGTGGAGCTTTTCCAATGCTTCATTGATTTTATTCAGCAACTCCTCATTGTCTTTTGCTACGGCAATCGCCTGTTCGCTGCGTCCAAGCAGCTCTTTGCCTTCAACCTTCATGCCGGCCCCGATGGCTTCCTTGCCGGTTACGAAGTCGGTAATAACCGCATCATGCTTTCCTTTGCTCAATGCTTCAAGCGCTGTGACGTCACTGTCCAGCAGTATTACGTTGTCTGTTACTTCTGCTGCCGTTGTGGCATATGTAGATCCTTTTGAAACAGCAATCACTTTGCCCTCTAGATCGGCAAGGGTTTCGACATCGCTGTCAGGGCGGACAAATATTTGCGGCCCGGAAAAGTAGTATGGTACGGAAAAGTCCACTGCTTGCAATCGTTCTTCTGTAATCGTATGGCTGGCTACCGCTGCATCAAAACGGCCTGCCTTGACACCTTCCACAATGCCGCCAAATTTGAACTTTTTCTGTTCAGGCTCAAGCCCCAGTTCCTTTGCCACTGCTTCGCCCACCTCAATATCAAAGCCGGTCATTGTACCATCTTCATTCATGTAGCTGAACGGCTTGAATTCGCCGGATGCCGCAAATGTAAATTTGCCTTCATCCGCCAACTTCATGCCGTCGCTTGAAGCCTCATCAGAACCGCAGGCTGCCAAAAGTGCAACGAGAAGCACCCCTATTAATCCCTTGACGTATTTCCTCACTTGATCAACCCCCTCTTTCCTTCTCTCTAAAATTAGTCTTCCATTCTAGCCTAGCATGTCTGCAGAATAGTCTCAAAACCCGTATTTTCCGACTATTCGCTTTATGGAGGAATCCTCCCCGGTCAGGCCGGTTGACCTGGCGGATGCTTAAAATAACGGCTAGATGCCCGAGTATCCTGCCAATTCCCCATATTTCGCTAATAATTATGTATAGTCAGCCTCTTTACGCCCCCGGGTTCTGTACAAAAGCTCTTCCGGGAATGGGCAGTCACCCGTCATTAGTACATACCCTCACCTGGAAGCGCTTAAACATTAAGTTTCCAATTCACTTGGCATCCTGGCGTGCACAACGCCCAAAACAAAGAAACCTGATGCCCAAGGCACCAGGTTTTTCGTCATTTATTCATATAGGCTTGAATGATGCTCCAGGCTTTGTCTTTCCCTTCGCCTGTTTCCGATGAGAACAGGACGATGGCATCATCAGGATCGAACTCAAGTGTTTCCTTGACAATTTTCAAATGCTTTTGCCATTTTGATTTCGGGATTTTGTCTGCCTTTGTGGCGATGACAATGACCGGAATATGATAATGCTTGAGGAAATCATACATCATTTTATCATCGGCAGAAGGCGGATGCCTAAGGTCGACAATCAGGAGGACGGCCTTGAGCTGTTCCCTGCTGGTAATATATGTTTCGATCATCTTGCCCCATGCGGCGCGTTCCGTCTTGGATACCTTGGCATAGCCATAGCCGGGAACATCAACAAAATAGAGGATTTCATTGATGATGAAAAAATTCAGGGTTTGTGTTTTCCCTGGCTTGGAAGACGTCCGGGCAAGGGCCTTGCGGTTGAGCATTTTATTGATAAATGAAGACTTGCCGACGTTGGAACGGCCGGCTAGAGCAAACTCCGGCAAGGCCCCTTCCGGATACTGGCTGGGCCTTACCGCACTGATGACAATATCTGCAGATGTTACTTTCATGAATTAACTCCCTCGGCAAGGGCATGGCTTAGAACTTCATCGACATGGGATACAAGGACAAATTGCAGAGCATTCCGGACGCTTTCCGGAATATCATCAATGTCTTTCTCGTTATCTTTTGGTAGGATGATTTTCGTCAATCCCGCCCTGTGCGCACTTAATGTTTTTTCTTTGAGCCCGCCGATTGGCAGAACCCGGCCCCGAAGCGTGATTTCTCCTGTCATCCCCACTTCGCGGCGGATTGGCCGTCCCGACAGTGCGGAAACCAGGGCTGTCGCAATGGTGATTCCGGCTGAAGGGCCGTCTTTTGGCGTCGCGCCTTCCGGAACATGGATATGGATGTCCAGCTTCTCATGGAAATCCTCGTCAATTCCTAGTTCCTTAGCCTTGGAGCGGACATAGCTGAACGCCGCCTGGGCCGATTCCTTCATGACATCGCCCAGTTTTCCGGTGAGGACAAGCTTGCCTTTCCCGGCTGAAAGCGAGACCTCAATCTGGAGAGTGTCCCCTCCTACCGTCGTATAGGCAAGACCTGTCGCTACTCCAATCTGGTCTTCCATTTCGGCTTCGCCGTAGCGGAATTTCGGCTTGCCCAGGAAGTCGACGACATTCTTATCATTGATGACGACGCGCTTTTTCTCTTCCGACACAATGATCCTGGCGGTTTTCCTGCATATGGAGGCAAGCTGGCGCTCAAGCGACCGCACACCGGCTTCCCGCGTATAGTGGCGGATGATTTGCAGGAACGCATCATCGCGGATCTGCAGTTGTGATTTGCTCAGGCCATGGTCCCTGACCTGGCGCGGCAGCAAATGATCCTTTGCGATATGAAGCTTTTCAAGCTCGGTATAGCCCGCAATCGTAATGATTTCCATCCTGTCGAGCAATGGTCCTGGAACGGTGCTCAGGTTGTTGGCCGTCGCAATGAACATAACCTTGGAAAGGTCATAGGTTTCCTCGATGTAATGATCGCTGAAATTGTGGTTCTGTTCAGGGTCGAGAACTTCGAGCATCGCAGAAGACGGGTCGCCCCTGAAGTCGCTGGACATCTTGTCGATTTCATCAAGCAGGAAGACTGGATTGATGGTGCCAGCCTTCTTCATGCCCTGGATAATCCGGCCC
Source organism: Mesobacillus campisalis (assembly GCF_000986785.1). GTDB lineage: Bacteria > Bacillota > Bacilli > Bacillales > Cytobacillaceae > Mesobacillus_B > Mesobacillus_B campisalis. The sequence goes on from NZ_LAYY01000008.1 coordinate 13,807, forward strand.
GGCATCGCGCCGACATACGTGCGGCGGTGTCCGCGGATTTCCGATTCATCCCTGACGCCGCCAAGAGAGATGCGGACAAAGTTCCTGTTCAGCGATTTTGCAATTGATTTCGCAAGGCTCGTTTTTCCGACTCCCGGAGGTCCTGCAAGGCAAAGGATCGGCCCTTTCAGGGAATTGGTCAGCTGCTGGACAGCAAGGTATTCCAATACCCGCTCTTTTACCTTTTCAAGTCCGTAATGTTCCTCGTTCAAAATCTGCTCCGCTTTGCGGATATTCAAGTCATCTTCGGTTGCCTTTGTCCATGGAAGCGACACGAGCCAGTCGATATAATTGCGGATGACCGCACTTTCAGCGGAAGTGGAAGGCACTTTCTCGTAGCGCTCCAATTCCTTTAAAGCCGTTTCCTTGACATGGTCCGGCATCCCCGCAAGCTCAATCTTGTCGGTAAGCTCCTTGACTTCACCCGTTTTCCCTTCCTTGTCACCGAGCTCCTTCTGGATGGCTTTCAGCTGTTCACGAAGGTAATACTCCTTTTGGGTCCTCTCCATTGAGCGCTTTACACGCTGGCCGATTTTCTTTTCAAGGTTCAGGACTTCTTTTTCATTATGAATGATTTCAATTATCCGGTTCATTCTCTCTTTTTCATCGAGCGTTTCCAGGATTTCCTGCTTCTCTTTCAGCTTCAGCGGCAGATGCGAGGAAATGATGTCAGCCATGCGGCCTGGTTCTTCAATGTCTGCTACGGATGAGTACGTTTCGGCAGAGATTTTCTTGGACATCTTTATGTACTGCTCAAAATACTGAAGCATCGTCCTCATCAGCGCTTCATCTTCCACATCCTTCGCCCGGCCTTCTTCATAGGTTTTCAGGCTGGCTGCAAAATGGTCTTCCCTGTCCATGAACTCAACAATCTCCGCACGCTGAAGCCCCTCCACAAGCACCCGGATCGTGCCGTTGGGCAGCTTCAGCATTTGCTTAACCTTTGTCAGCGTTCCCATATGATAAAGATCGTCCTCTGACGGTTCATCTATCGAAATATCCTTTTGCGTTGTGAGAAAGATCAAATGGTCATCAACCATCGCCTTCTCAAGCGCCTGTACAGATTTATCACGGCCGACATCAAGATGAAGGACCATCGTCGGATACACCAAAAGGCCCCTGAGCGGCAATAGTGGAACGGTTAGCTCATTGTTATCACCCATGTCTTTACACCTCCACATGTAAACAAAAGTTGTACAATTATTCTTTGTTCAATTCTAACGCATTTGCCTTCTAGTGTCTAATGCGATGGGCTCGCTGCGGTACAAAGACAGACAAATGGAATCTTGTTTAGTATCGTAAAAAAAACGGAAAATATGTTGTTTGTTTTGTGACTCCGGCCTTTATCCATAAATAGAGAAACTCCGCCATTACACAAATGGACGGAGTTTTTCCTACACGCTTTCCTTTTTGTTCATATCCGCCGAAAGGATTTGGCTTCCGGTATTGTCAGGAGCGGCTGCGATCAGCTGTTCACTGGAGGCATGGTCCTTCAGCAGGGCAATATCGAATACTTCGTTCAAATGGCTTACTGGTATAATTTCAATTCCAGTAATCTCTTTCAGGATGGTTTGGTTATTCTCAATAGGAATGATCGCTTTTTTCGCTCCGGCTTTTTGTGCGGCTTTTACCTTGGCATACACCCCGCCTACAGGCTTGACGTTTCCATGGATGCTGATCTCGCCTGTCATCGCAACTGTATGGTCGGTTGGGATTTTGTAGACAGCCGAGTAAATGCCGGTCGCCATCGCGATTCCCGCAGATGGACCATCAATCGGGATTCCTCCTGGGAAGTTGACGTGGATATCAAATTTATCAGCTGGCACCCCCATCGAACGAAGGACGGTGACGACATTTTCGATCGAGCCACGCGCCATGCTTTTACGTCTGATCGATTTTCCTTGCCCGCCAATGCTTTCTTCCTCGACGATTCCGGTAATATTGATGCTGCCTTTTTCCTTGGCCTCAATCGCTGTAACTTCAATTTCCAGGAGGGCGCCGGTGTTGGGACCGTATACGGCCAGACCGTTAATCAGGCCAACTGCCGCCCGGTCATTGATTTTCCGTTCCATTCTTGGGGTAAGCTGGCTTGAATGGACGACCCATTCGACTTCTTCAGGTTTGATATAGTCGCGGCCTTCTGTAATGGCCAGGCCTGCGGCAATTTGAACCATGTTGACGGCTTCACGCCCGTTTCGGCAATACGAAGAGAGAATTTCCACTGCTTCATCACCCAATTTGAGATTTACCTTGGCAGCGGCATTCTTTGCCACTTCGGCAATCTCTTCCTGAGATAGTTCCCGGAAGAACACCTCCATGCAGCGGGAGCGGATAGCTGGCGGTATCTCATTGGGAGTTCTTGTAGTGGCACCAACCAGGCGGAAATCTGCCGGCAGCCCATTTTTAAAAATATCATGGATATGGGTAGGAATCTGCTGGTTTTCTTCACTGTAATAGGCACTTTCCAAATACACTTTCCGGTCCTCGAGGACTTTCAGCAATTTGTTCATCTGGATGGGATGCAATTCCCCGATTTCATCGATGAACAGCACGCCGCCATGCGCATTGGTGACAGCACCCTGTTTAGGCTGGGGAATTCCGGCTTGCCCCATGGCCCCTGCTCCCTGATAAATCGGGTCATGAACCGAACCGATTAAAGGGTCGGCAATCCCACGTTCATCGAACCGGGCGGTAGTGGCGTCCAATTCAACAAAAACAGATGTCTTTTTAAATGGGGACTTTTCATTTTTCTTGGCTTCTTCAAGCACCAGCCTTGCTGCGGCTGTTTTTCCGACGCCGGGAGGTCCGTAGATAATCACATGCTGAGGGTTTGGTCCGCAAAGGGCCGCCTTCAGGGCTTTAATGCCATCCTCCTGTCCGACAATATCCTTAAAAGTGGATGGCCGGACCCTTTCGGAAAGTGGTTCACTGAGAGAGATTGATCGCATCTTTTTCAGCTGTTCCATTTCTTTTTTTGATTCACGGTCTATCGATACTTTTTGTGTTCGCTGATTTTTCAATAGGTTCCAAAAATACAGCCCGATGATGATCCCAAAAAAAAGCTGTACAAATAAGGCAATCCCCGTCCAACTCAATCGAATTCCCTCCTGATCATTAGTACTCTTCACTTTACCCTAGTATCCCCTCCATCAAGCTGGAATAAACAACAATTTCCGGCAAAAATAAAGTCCGGAATGAGAGGTGGGAAAACATACTTATAGGAGAATAATATTGAAAATTGAAGGGCACCGGGGGGGAATTCATTGGGCCGTTAACAAGGATGTCAGCAGCATCGCCGCATCAAAAAGCCCGGCAGAATCTGCCGGGCTTTTCTATTATGGAAGTCACGCAGAATTGCGCTCTCCCTTTTCTTCAACGGTCCCATCTTCAAGGACAAGCTTTGGTGCGCTCAGCTGCTCCACCGTTTCCTGGGTGATGACACATTTGACAATGTCATCGCGGGAAGGAAGGTCAAACATGACATCAAGCATGATACCTTCGATGATGGAACGCAGGCCGCGGGCACCAGTCTTGCGCTCGATGGCCTTTTTCGCGATTTCCCTCAGCGCGTCATCTTCGAATTCAAGTTCGACATTGTCTAGCTCGAGCATCTTCTGATACTGCTTCACCAATGCATTTTTCGGCTTGGTAAGAATCTCGACAAGCGCTTCCTCATCCAATTGGGCAAGGCTCGCAATGACAGGAAGACGGCCGATGAATTCCGGAATCAGTCCGAATCTCAGCAAATCTTCAGGAAGTACCTTGGAAAGCAATTCCTTTTGGTCGATGTCCTTTTCCTTTGTGTCGGAACCGAAGCCAATGACCTTTTGGCCAAGACGGCGCTTGATGATGGATTCAATGCCATCGAAGGCTCCGCCGCAAATGAACAGGATATTGGCTGTATCAATCTGGATGAATTCCTGGTGCGGATGCTTTCTTCCACCCTGAGGCGGCACACTTGCAACCGTACCTTCAAGGATTTTTAGCAGCGCCTGCTGGACGCCTTCACCGGAAACATCTCTTGTGATCGATGGATTTTCGGACTTCCGGGCAATTTTATCGATTTCATCGATGTAGATAATCCCTTTTTCAGCCTTCTCCACATCATAATCAGCAGCCTGGATCAGTTTGAGAAGAATGTTTTCAACGTCTTCCCCAACATAACCGGCTTCCGTAAGTGATGTAGCATCCGCAATGGCAAATGGTACATTCAGGATTCTTGCAAGCGTCTGGGCAAGGAGCGTCTTCCCGCTACCAGTAGGCCCGATCATGCAGATATTACTTTTCGCAAGCTCAACATCGTCAATCTTGCTGTTGGAATTGATGCGCTTGTAGTGGTTATAGACAGCAACAGAAAGATTTTTCTTTGCCTGGTCCTGCCCAATCACATACTCGTCAAGGATTTCACGGATTTCCCTCGGTTTTGGCACATCCTTGAACTCGACTTCTTCCTCGGTGCCCAGCTCTTCCTCCACGATCTCGGTACATAATTCGATGCACTCATCACATATATATACACCTGGTCCAGCAACAAGTTTGCGGACTTGATCCTGGGTCTTGCCGCAGAAAGAACATTTGAGTTGTCCTTTTTCATCATTAAATTTAAACAAATTCTTCACCCCTTGAGAAAAAGCAATATATAAAGCTGCGGATCAAAAGCAAACATTTAGTGGTTACTTGTAAACGAATGGTAAATCAAGTATGTATTGCATTGTAACACATTTCCCCAAAAGACAGGAAATGAAAACTCTCGCCTGAAAAATTGTGATCCGCCAAAAGATATGTACCCAACTCAGCATAACCAAAAAAACGCTGCTTCAACCGGCTGTTTGCCATTTACCATTTAAATTCGGAACGGGCATCCGCAAACCCTTCCTTTATTATGTAAAAAAAAAGGCTGAAATGGTACAAAACAAGGCACGAATAATTCGCGCCTTGTTTCTTATACCATTATCTATATTATGCAACAGTTTTGCTGTTTTCCACAAGGAATTCGACTGCTTTTTTCATTTTAAGGTCGCCCTGGATTCCTTCGATGTTTCCGCCAAGAGCTGCTTTGATTTGATCAACAGTCATGTTGTACTGTTCAGCCATCTTTTCAAGCTCGGCATTCACATCTTCTTCGGAAACAGTGATGTTTTCCGCTTCTGCAATGGCTTCAAGAGTCAGGTTCACACGAACGCGGCTTTCAGCATCTTCCTTCATCTGCTCGCGCAGTGCTGACTGGTCCTGGCCAGAGAACTGGAAGTAAAGGTCAAGATTCATGCCTTGCATTTGCAGGCGCTGTTCGAACTCGCTCATCATGCGGTCGATTTCGTTCTCGATCATCACTTCAGGAATATCGATTTCTGAGTTAGCTGCCGCTTTTTCAACAACAGTGTCCTGTACATGATGCTCTTTTTGATGCTCTTTGTCATGCTTCAGGCGGTTCTTTGTTTTTTCTTTCAATGCTTCAAGAGTTTCGACTTCTTCATCGACATCCTTTGCGAACTCGTCGTCAAGTTCAGGAAGTTCCTTGCCTTTGATTTCATGGACTTTCACTTTGAAGACCGCAGGCTTTCCTGCCAATTCAGCAGCATGGTACTCTTCAGGGAAAGTAACTTCCACTTCTTTTTCTTCGCCTGTAGCGATGCCTACAAGCTGCTCTTCAAATCCAGGAATGAAGCTTCCGGATCCAAGTTCAAGAGAATAGTTTTCCGCTTTGCCGCCTTCGAATGCTTCTCCGTCAACAAATCCTTCAAAATCAAGGACAACAGTGTCGCCGTTTTCCGCTTTGCCTTCTTCTTTGACAACAAGCTCAGCGTTGCGCTCCTGAAGGGACTTCAATTCAGCTTCCACTTCTTCGTCCGTTACTTCTGTATCGAAAGCTTCGACTTCAAGGCCTTTGTATTCGCCAAGCTTCACTTCCGGCTTAACGGTTACAGTCGCTTTAACGATCAGGCTCTTGCCTTTTTCGATTTGCTCTACATCGATTTCAGGACGGTCAACCGGGAAGATGCCAGTTTCGTCGATTGCGTTCGCATATGCTTCCGGAAGAAGGATATCAATGGCATCCTGATAAAGAGCTTCTACACCAAAACGCTTTTCGAACATTTGGCGAGGCATTTTCCCTTTACGGAAACCAGGAACGTTAATTGTTTTAACGACCTTTTTGAATGCAGCTTCTAAACCTTCGTTTACTTTTTCTGCATCTACTTCAATTGTAAGAACCCCTTGGTTCCCTTCGAGTTTTTCCCATTTTGCAGACATACAGTTCCCTCCAACAAATCTATTATCATGTTCATTCGGCGATGAATATGTCTTGAACGCGCAAGCAATATTCCAGTTAAATGTAAAATAGATTGATTTTTACATAATACAACCACTACATTATACCACAGGATTATTTTGTTTCAACAGCCTGTCTAGATTATCGGGTAAGAAATTTCTTCTATCTTCCTGATGGCTTCCACGGCTTCCCTGATTCCCTCTTCATCCCCGCCGTTTTCTTCGATATACTGCTCAAGCGTCCATTCATGGCCATAGTAGGACTTCCCCAGATAATCATACGCTCCTGCCCAGGCCAGAGGGTTATTCGGTTCAGGGTCAAAGGGGTAGAGCAGAAAGAAATTACGTTCTGCCATCCCTTTAATGTTTTCAAGAAAGACGGGATCATCGTTTTCAAACTTATCCTCCAAAAGCTTAAAGACATCACTCATCATCATCTCATGTACATCTGGCAGCCTGGCCGGTATAAAGCTTACCGTTCTTCCGAATTTCTCAACCTGCAGCTCTCCTTCATACTCCTGCTCTTTCAGGATGTTCAGGAGCATGGACTTGAGGAAGGGATGGCCGCTTTCTGAAGCCAGATACTTCTTTATTTCGGGAAGATGCGGGCGGATGTTTTCATTGGCCAGCCTTGCCGCCACCATCATCTGCTCGTCCGGGTCCCTGCACTCAAACAACTGGAGCCTTTCTAGCTCTAAATGTCCAGGAACGTCATTTTCCACCGGCACGGCTTTGCCTTCGGCCATTTTCCGGCTGAACTGAAGCATCTTTGAAAAATGTTCAAACTTATCTGTGGGCACATGTTTTCCTTCAAGAAGAGCTTCAATGGTGGTGATGATTTCTTCATATTCTCCTAGCTGAACAAGGATCATGATGTAAAGGTCCATCACCTGGATATAATCGCCAACGCCGTCCCTTAGCATCCCGGCCGCCAGCTTTTTTGCTTCTTTCACCCGTCCAGCCTCATAATAAGCTACCACAAGGCCGATGCGGGCTTCAGCATTATCATGCTCCATGGCCACCGCCTGCTCGAGGAATTCCGCTGCCTGCCTGAACTTCCTGGCATGCAGCAGTTCCAGCCCCTTGTCCATAAGGCGCCTTTCAAGGCCAGGAAACAGAATAATATTATCTTCTTTTTTAAAATCCCGTTTCTTCATGCCATTCTGCCTGCCTTTTGTTCGGAGTGGCGCTTCAAATGCACCCTTCCGCTTTTTTCGTAGTTTAGCACGAAATGGTGGAAATTCAAAAAGATTCGCTGATAACACAGTTGGGCGTTGGACGACTGCCTTTTAACCAGGTAAATGGGGGAAGGGTTTGGGAGTATTTGGTGTTTGGCAAATAAACCATCGAAATTGGAATATAAATTGTGGTTTTTGGCTAATAAATTGGGATATTGGAAAATAAAACTTGGCTTCTGGAAAATAAATAATACAAATTGGAATATAACCACGCCAGAGCCCCCCCTTAAATTCATCGCAAAAAATCCACAGCACTCAGCTGTGGATTTTTTTACCGTGCACTCTCTTCATAGTTAACGATACTGTCTTCCATCTGCAGCGTTAGCTCGATTTCATCCCAGCCATTGACCAGCATCGTCTGCCAGTACGGAGAAAGCGGGAATTCCGCCTTGAAACCTTTGGAATCGGTCACGGTTCTGTCTTCAACCGACACGGTCAGCTCGTATGGCTGGTTTTGGGTCTGCTCCAGCAGGTAACGGACTTCTGCTTCCTGCAATTTTACCGGAACCATTCCATTCTTCAGGCAGTTCTGGTGAAAAATATCGGCGAAAGACGGTGCAATGACCACTTTGAAGCCGTAATCGAGCAAAGCCCATGGGGCGTGTTCGCGCGATGAGCCGCATCCGAAATTCTCATTGGCGACAAGAATGGACGCACCTGCGTTTTCCGGCTGATTCAGCTCGAAATCGGGATTAGGTGTGCCGTCTGATAGGAAGCGCCAATCGTAAAAGAGGTATTGGCCAAAGCCTGTTTTTTCAATCCGCTTTAAAAATTGCTTCGGTATAATCTGGTCGGTATCGACATTGACTCTGTCCATGCCAGCCGCTTTACCGGTAAACGTCTTAAGTCCTGCCATAACTATCTTCTCCTTTCCAGGTCGTGTCTGCCATGCTTAATGGACGGCCTCTGCGGCTTCCAGTTTCCTCACATCGACGAAACGGCCATGGACCGCTGCGGCCGCTGCCATCGCCGGGCTGACCAGATGTGTCCTAGCACCAGCTCCCTGGCGGCCTTCAAAATTCCGGTTCGAGGTGGAAGCGCAATGTTCTCCGGCTGGAACCACATCCGCGTTCATGCTCAGGCACATGCTGCAGCCTGAATCACGCCATTCGAAGCCTGCTTCGAGGAATATTTGGTCCAGTCCTTCTGCTTCAGCAAGGACTTTGACAGCCTGTGAGCCTGGCACCACAATCGCCTGGACGCCCTTGTGCACCTTCCTGCCTTTGGCAATCTCTGCCGCCATGCGCAGATCCTCAAGACGGGAATTTGTGCATGAGCCGATGAACACCTTCTGGATCTCGATATCGCTGATCTTCTGTCCCTCGGAAAAGCCCATGTACGCAAGAGCGCTCTCCACAGCTCGTTTATCGTTCTCGGTTTTGCATTCATTAAGGAAAGGAACTCTTCCGGTCACCGGAGCTGTCTGGCCTGGATTGGTTCCCCAGCTGACCATTGGAGCGATTTCGCTTCCATCAATATGGATTTCTTTATCATAGACCGCATCTTCATCAGAAGCCAGCTTCTTCCATTGAGTGGAAAGGGCTTCGAATTCCTCTCCGGCAGGAACATATTTGCGGCCGCGAAGGTATTCAATGGTGGTATCGTCTGGTGCAACAAGGCCGGCTTTCGCACCGCCTTCAATCGACATGTTGCAGACTGTCATCCGCTCTTCCATCGTCATATTTTCAATTACGGAGCCGCAGTATTCAATAATATGGCCCGTTCCGAAATTGACGCCATGCTTTGCCAGCACATACAGAATTACGTCTTTGGCCAGCACGCCTTCACCCAGCTCGCCATCAATTTGCACCTTCAGCGTCTTTGGTTTTGCCTGCCAAAGTGTCTGTGTAGCAAGGACATGTTCGACTTCACTGGTGCCAATCCCGAACGCCAGGGAACCGAAAGCTCCGTGTGTGGATGTATGGCTGTCGCCGCAGACAATGGTCATACCCGGCTTCGTCAGGCCCAATTCAGGACCGATTACGTGGACTATTCCCTGTTCGGGGCTGTCGATGTCCGCAAGGGTGATGCCGAATTCCTGACAATTTTTCCGCAATGTCTCCATTTGGTTTTGGGCAACAGGGTCGGTAATGGTAAAGCGGTTCACAGTCGGCACGTTGTGGTCGACTGTTGCAAATGTCCTGTCAGGCCTTCTGACGGACCTGTTTTTCATCCTAAGTCCCGAAAAAGCCTGGGGGGAAGTTACCTCGTGCACCAAATGCAAATCGATGTAGAGAAGGTCAGGCTTCCCCTCTTCCTGGTGGACAATATGATTTTCCCAAAGTTTCTCGATAATCGTTTTCCCCATGATTCACCCTCCCTTTCTTACGAGTAGCAGCTCATAATGTTTGAGATTGCCTGGTTATCAAGGATGGTTGCCTTGATTTCTTCGATCATTTCAGCCGTGCCAATCGGTTTTTGCCCATTTAATGCGATATCGCTGGTTTTCAAGCCTGACTCAAGAACCTGCTCGACTGCATTCTCAATCGCTTCCGCTTCTGCCTCAAGGCCGAATGAAGTTCTAAGCATCATTGCGGCGGAAAGGATCATCGCGATTGGATTGGCGATATTTTTGCCTTCAATGTCCGGCGCCGATCCATGGATAGGCTCATACAGGTATGGCCCTCCCTCCGAGATGCTTGCCGATGGGAGCATTCCAAGCGATCCGGTCAGGACGGAAGCTTCATCACTCAGGATATCGCCAAACATATTCTCGGTGACCAGTACATCAAATTGCTTAGGATTTTTAATCAGCTGCATGGCCGCATTGTCAACAAGCATGTGCTCAAGCGTGACTTCCGGATATTCTCTCGCAATCTCTTCGGCTGTTTCGCGCCACACACGGCTTGATTCCAATACATTGGCCTTATCGACGGAAGTGACTTTCTTCCTGCGCGTATCCGCAAGCTGGAACGCCAGCCTGATGACTCTTTCAATCTCTTTCTTTTTATAAAAAAGAGTATCAACAACAGATTCTTCTCCGTCCCTGGTTGACCGTTCACTAGGCTTTCCGAAGTAAAGTCCTCCAGTAAGCTCCCTGACGACCAGCATGTCAGCTCCGGCGATGATTTCCGGACGCAGCGGGGAAGTTTCGGCTGTAGCGGCATAGTAGCTTACAGGCCTTAAATTGGCATAGAGGTTCAACTCTTTCCTGATGCGGAGAAGTCCTTTTTCTGGACGAAGATGCCCGGGAAGGCCATCCCATTTCGGACCGCCTACTGCACCAAGGAGGACAGCATCGCTTTTCTTGCAAACTTCGATTGTCTCGTCAGGAAGCGGGGTTCCGAGCGCATCGATCGCCCCTCCTCCAATGCTTGCAAATGTGAACGTAAATTGGTGCCCGAAACGTTCTCCCACTGCCTGCAGCACACTGACTGCACCCTGTGTCACTTCTTTGCCGATCCCGTCTCCAGGCAGAACTGCGATTGTCTTTTTCATGAGTTTCCCCTCCATTTTAATAAGCTATTGATTCACAACAGCTGTACTGCTTTCCTTCATATATAAAACCCGGTTGACTGCGTTTAAATAGGCTTTCGCAGATGCTTCGAGAACATCCTGCGCCAGGCCTCTTCCGCTTGTTTCCTGTCCTGCATACCGCATCTTCACATATACCTGGGCAAGGGCATCCCGCCCTGCACCGACCGACTGGATTCGGTAATCCAGAAGATTGATAGGTTCATCGACGCATTTTTCAAGTGTGTTATAGAGAGCTTCGATGCTTCCTGATCCTGTGGCCGCTTCCTCGACATGTTCATTGTCAGCACCTGTGAGGGTAACGGTCGCAGTCGGAATCTGGTTGGTGCCATACTGCACCTGGATGGACCTTAATTCATAGAAGTTGTTATCGCCTGCAAGCTGTTCTTCAAGGACAAGGGCGACCAGGTCTTCATCTGTCATTTCTTTTTTACGGTCCGCCATGTCTTTAAAAATGGCGAACAGTTTTTTAATATCTTCTTCCGGAACCGCCAGGCCCAGCTCATTTAGGCGATTGCGGAAGGCGTGGCGGCCCGAGTGCTTTCCTAGCACAAGAGAATTATTCTGGTAGCCGACAAGCTCCGGCGAGATAATCTCGTAAGTGGTCTTTTCCTTCAGCACACCATCCTGATGGATTCCCGACTCATGGGCAAAGGCATTGCGGCCGACGACTGCTTTGTTGGCCGGCACAGCCATACCGGTAAGCTTGGATACCAGGCTTGATGTCCTGCTGATTTCCTGAAGGTTGAGCCTTGTCTCTGCCTGGAAATGCTCTTTCCGGATATGCAGGGCGACGGCCAATTCCTCAAGGGATGTATTTCCGGCGCGCTCGCCGATTCCGTTGATGGTTCCTTCTACCTGCCTTGCTCCGTGCTGGACAGCCGACAGGGAGTTGGCAACCGCCAAGCCAAGGTCATCATGGCAGTGAGTGGACAATTCCACTTTTCCAATGGAAGGAACATGTTCATATAGATATTTAAAAACGGCTCCGTATTCTTCCGGAGTGATATAGCCGACTGTATCCGGGATATTGATCACGCGTGCTCCAGCCTGAATCACCTGCTCGACAATCTCCGCGAGGAACGGCAGCTCTGTCCGGCAGGCATCCTCCGCCGACCATTGGACAATCGCGAATTTGGAAGCGGCATATTTCACCGTGTTCACAGCTGTTTCAATAACCTGTTCCTTGCTTTGCTTCAGTTTGTATTGACGGTGGATTGGCGAAGTAGCAATGAAGGTGTGCAGGCGGGGCTCTGCACCTTCTTTTAGCGCCTCCCAGGCTGCATCGATGTCAGAGATGACAGCCCTGGCAAGCCCTGTAACAGAAGCTTCTTTAATCGTTCTGGCAATTTCCTTTACCGAAGCAAGGTCGCCGGGAGAAGCAGCTGGAAAGCCTGCTTCAATAATGTCGACGTTTAGTCTTTCCAGCTGTTTGGCAATTTCAAGTTTCTCAAACTTGTTCAGGTTGACTCCGGCCGATTGTTCCCCGTCCCTTAAAGTCGTATCGAAAATTTTAACCTTTTGCACTGAAAGCCACTTCTTTCTTCTTATCTTTATTGACGAACGGCATCATTGCTCTTAATTCTCTTCCTACTACTTCAATTGGATGCTGCTTCTCGTTTTCATTGACAGCTGTAAACTCCGGACGGTTTGCCTGGTTTTCAAGGATCCAGCCTTTTGCAAACTTTCCATCCTGGATATCCTTAAGGACAGCTTTCATTTCTTCCTTGACAGCTGCGTTGACGACGCGCGGTCCGCTGACAAAGTCACCCCACTGCGCTGTGTCGGAGATGGAGTAGCGCATTCCTTCAAGGCCGCCTTCATACATCAGGTCAACAATCAATTTCAGTTCATGGAGACACTCAAAGTAGGCAAGCTCCGGCTGATATCCAGCTTCTGTCAATGTTTCGAAACCTGCTTTTACCAGTGAAGTCAAGCCGCCGCAAAGCACTGCCTGCTCACCGAAAAGGTCTGTTTCTGTTTCTTCTTTAAAAGTTGTTTCCAAACCGCCTGCACGAAGAGAACCGATTCCGTGAGCGTAAGCTAGAGCAAGCTCTCTTGCTTCACCAGTTACATCCTGGTAGATGGCGAACAATGCTGGTACGCCAGCTCCTTCTGCATACGTTCTTCTTACAAGGTGGCCAGGGCCTTTAGGGGCAACAAGCAGGACATCAGATTCTTTTGGTGCGACGATTTGATTGAAATGGATATTGAATCCATGGGCGAACATCAATGCCTGGTTTGTCAGGTTTGGAGCAATTTCTTCCTTATATACTTTAGGCTGAAGCTCATCCGGAAGCAGGATCATGACGACATCCGCCTGTGCTGTAGCTTCGCCAACTGTGAATACTTTGAATCCGTCTTCGACTGCCTTATCCCAGGAACGTCCTTTGCGAAGTCCGATTACCACTTCAACACCTGAGTCGCGAAGGTTTTGGGCGTGTGCGTGACCCTGTGATCCGTATCCTACTACTGCAACTTTCTTTCCTTGAAGATAATGTGGGTTTGCGTCTCCGTTATAGTACATTTTTGCCATTTTGATTTCTCTCCCTTTAAATTGTTTTTTGTTTTTTTGTTTTTTTGTTTTTATACAATTGAATAATTTTTAGCAGAATTCAGGCGCTGGCTGCTTCTAGGGAAGGCTGTTGTTCCCGTCCTGGCTAGCTCCTTGATTCCGTAAGGCTTGATCAGTTCGATAAATGCTTCGATCTTTTCACTTTCACCGGTAATCTGGATGATCAGGCTCTCTTTGCCAACATCGATGACCGATGCCCGGAATGGCTCGATAAGCGAATAAATTTCATTACGCGTTTGCGGCGGAGCTTGGACCTTGATCAAAGCCAGTTCGCGGGCTACTACTGCCTGATCGCTGATGTCCGCCACTTTGAGCACATCCACCTGTTTGTTCAGCTGCTTTGTAATCTGTTCGATGATACCATCGTTTTCAACATTGACAACACAGGTGATGCGGGAAATCCCTTCCTGTTCGGTGTGCCCTACCGAGATGCTTTCAATATTGTAGTTTCGCTTTGAAAAAAGGTTGGTGATCCTGTTCAAGACACCCGGCCGGTTCAGGACGGTCAGTGTTATGATCCGTTTCATTTTTTCACCCCCACCATTTCATGCAGCCCTTTTCCAGGGGCGATCATTGGATAGACATTTTCATTTTCGGCGATCCTGAAGTCGAGCAGGACAGGTTCATCATTTTCCATCACCTGTTCAAGGATCTCTTTTGCTTCAGCTTCGGATGTAATCTGATAGGCCTTGATATCATAGGCATCTGCCAGTTTGACAAAGGAAGGCTGCGATGGAATCTTGCTATGCGCGTATCTTTCCTCATAAAAGATCTGCTGCCACTGCCTTACCATTCCAAGTGATTGGTTGTTGAAGATGGCGATTTTCACCGGAAGGTTCAATTCCCTTATGACCGCCAGCTCCTGGGTGGACATCTGGAAACCGGCATCCCCGAGGACGGCGACAACACGGGCTGATGGTTCGGCAATCTGGGCGCCAATGGCAGCCGGAAGGCCGAATCCCATTGTCCCAAGCCCACCGGATGTTACCCAGCGGTCCGGATTCTTGAATGGATAGTACTGGGCGGCCCACATTTGATGCTGGCCGACATCGGTGACGACAATAGCATCGCCGTTTGTCTGCTCATACAGCATTTCCATGACCCGCTGCGGCTTAAGCACGGAGCCCTCCTCTTCGTACCAGTAAGGATACTCCTTCTTCCATCCTTCCAGTTTTTCCATCCACTGTGAATGCTCAGGCTTTTTGCCTTCCTGCTTTATCAGCATTTTAAGCGCTTCGCCTGCATCCCCGACTATTGGGATTGCGGTTGGAACATTCTTGCCAATCTCAGCAGGATCGATATCCACATGAGCGACTGTCGCATTAGGGGCAAAATGCTTCAGGTTCCCTGTAAGGCGGTCATCAAACCGCGCTCCAATGTTGATTAGCAAGTCGCATTCGTACAAGGCCATATTGGCTGTATAGCATCCATGCATCCCTGCAAGTCCCAGGGATAAAGGATGGCTGGCCGGGAAGCTGCCGAGGCCGAGCAATGTATTCACGACTGGAATGTTTTGCTGTTGCGCGTACTCCTGCAGCAGGTGGGATGCCTTTGCGAACAGGACCCCTGCCCCGGCAAGGATAACCGGCTTTTTCGCCCTGCTGACTGCTTCGGTCAGCTTTCTGATTTGCAGATAATTGGGTTCGATTGTCGGCTGGTAGCCTGGAAGCGAGATTTCCGGATCCACCGGAGCTTCCCCTGTGCCAGCAGCAATATCCTTTGGAAAATCGATCAGAACCGGGCCTGGCCGTCCTGTTGTTGCGATATGAAAAGCTTCTTTCACAATCCTTGGAATATCTTCAATATTCCGAACTTGGCAATTGTATTTGGTGATTGGAGTTGTGATCCCGAGTATATCGGCCTCCTGGAATGCATCCGTCCCAATGACGCCTGTCGCTACCTGTCCGGTAAAAACGACCAGCGGCAGCGAATCCATCATGGCGTCCGCAAGGCCTGTGACGATGTTGGTGGCCCCCGGCCCGGATGTGGCAATCACTACGCCGGCTTTTCCGCTGATTCTTGCATAGCCTTCTGCTGCATGAATTCCGCCTTGTTCATGGCGGGGAAGGACATGGAAGATATCGCAGTCATAAATTTTGTCGTAAATCGGAAGGACTGCGCCTCCTGGGTATCCAAAAATCACTTCGACCTTTTCCTTTTTTAAAGAGTCCAGTAAAAGGTCCGCGCCATTTGCGGTTTGTTTTTCAGCTTTTACTTCAGTAAAAGCAGCTTCCTGCAACATTGTTTTAGCCTCCCATCATTTTTAAAGCCAGTGTCGAGATATCCTCGCTCCCGGCATTTTTTTACAATAAAAAATAGCCCTTCTCATCCCCATATGCCTTGTTCAGGCAAAGGGATGAAAAAGGCTATGAATGCCTGTTCCACGGTACCACCCTCATTCACGCGGATACCCGCGTGCGCTCCTGGACTGTGTGAATCGTCCGTTTTGGTAACGGGTGGCAGGCACCCGACCGGTTCTACTGGAAAGTATCGTTCAAACCGGCGCTCCGAGGTGAGTTCATTTTATGGGGCCAACACCGGTTCTCAGCAGCTCCGGCTCTCTGTGGTTCGCCTTGCATAAAATTACTTGTCCTCGTCTTTGCTTTGATTTATTCATTAGCTGGCATTTGTTTCTGAACGTGAATAGACTTTTACTCCTTCAAGAAGGACCCGTTTTCTGAACTCCTTCAGGACTTGCTTTGTATGGTATCCGGGAGCTCCATCACCAACCACGCGGCCGTCCACTTTCACCACCGCGATTACTTCCGCAGCAGTTCCAGTCAGGAACACCTCATCAGCCGTGTAGACATCATGCCTGGTGAATGGCTCTTCCTTCATTTCATATCCAAGGTCCCTGGCAATTTCCATTACCGCGTTCCTTGTGATTCCTTCGAGCGCCCCTATGTATCCAGGCGGGGTATAAAAGGTATTGCCTTTAAGGATGAATACATTGTCTGCCGATCCTTCAGCGACATATCCCTGGTCATTCAGCATCAAGGCCTCATTGACATTGGCAAGCCTTGCTTCAATTTTGACAAGTATATTGTTCAGGTAGTTAAGTGATTTAACCTTGGGACTCAGTACATCCGGGCGGTTCCGCCTTGTTGGCACGGTCACGATTTCAAGGCCTGTTTCATAAAGCTCCTTTGGGAAAATCGATAATGGCTCGACGATGATAACGACGTTTGGCGCTTTGCAATTATTCGGGTCAAGCCCCAAGTCTCCTGTCCCTCTTGAGACGACCAAACGGATATAGGCATCTTCAAGCTGGTTTCTTTTCACTGTTTCAGCAATCAAGTTTGTCAAATCTTCCTGACTGTGGGGAATCTGCAGCATAATGGATTTCCCTGACCTGTAAAGCCGGTCCATATGCTCCTGCATCCTGAAGATGTTTCCGCCATAAACGCGAATCCCTTCAAAAACTCCATCCCCGTAAAGGAACCCATGGTCATAAACGGAGATTTTTGCGTTTTCCTTAGTCACAAACTCACCGTTTAAATAAATCCATTGATCGGGCACTGTTAACACTCCTTTTTGTCATAAACGCTTTAAACCACTAAATTTAAAAGATGAAAAATTTCAAAAATTCATTGTGGTTTCGGCCCTTTTTCTCGCCTTATCCGGTGAGAAAATCTAACAAATTAATTTAATTGAGGACTATGTTACGCTGATTTTATGCCCTCGTCAACGGGTTTTTGAAAAATTTTTAGATAATTTAGATTAGTAGGACTATGTGTATCCGCTTACAATGTTGATGTATTCACATTTATCTGATAAAAGATTTTTTATTTTTTTGGGTGTGAAAGTCAGTCTGCCTGCTTGAAATGATTTATAAATAGCTATATTGGGAGGCAATAAATTCGGGGCTGATTAAAATGATCCGGCGAATTGGCGTGGACACACAAAAAAACTCACCTCTTTTGAAGGTGAGTAATATGTAGGATAATGGCGTCCCAGGAGAGATTCGAACTCCCGACCGACGGCTTAGAAGGCCGTTGCTCTATCCTGCTGAGCTACTGGGACAGTAAATTAATATAAAGTTAAAGTTTAAAACATCCCGTCCTGATCTCGGAAAGATCATTCAAGAAGCGGCTCGATCAGTACGCTGAAGCAAATTCCTCGCTGCTTACTCACTCGTGCTGAGCTACTGGGACATAAATATTTTTAATAGTGCTTTTCTCAAAGACAAGTTTTATTATATTAGGCAAACAATCAAAAGTCAACCATTTATTTTCGTATTTTTTTTGCCAAAGGGAAGATTGGTCCTTCCCTTTGGCTATTATATAGTGTTTACGGTCGTTTGGGAACAGGAACAGTGAATTCCTGTTTGAGATTTTTCATTTCTCCACGGTCGGCATCATACACATGAAGCGCGGCTCGTCCTTCCTGCAGGTCGAGTATCACATAAGTGCGCTCGCGGCGCCCCCTTGGCAGTCGAATGCTGCCCGGATTGATATATAAGGTGCTGTCGATCATCTCAGCGCCAAGCAGGTGCGAATGCCCGAAACAGACGATATTGGCGCCTGCTTCTTCTGCCCTGTAGGTCAAGCTTAGCAGGCTTGTTTTCACAGAGTGCATGTGGCCATGAACAACCAGGATTTTATAGCCGCCTGCTTCCAGTTCCGCTTCTTCCGGGAAATCGCCATAAAAATCGCAATTGCCCTTTACAGCTGTAAATCCGTTGATTGAATCGCTGTCATCGGAAAGCTCGGAATCGCCGCAATGAATCATGACATCAACGTCGGCACCATGCCGTCTTTTTAGTTCGTCCAGCAATTCTGTCGAACCGTGACTGTCACTGACAATAAGAATTTTGGTCATAAATCGTCACCACTGCCAATTGCCAGATGCTCCTGCAGTTTCTCCAGCGCCTTCGCCCGATGGCTGATCTTGTTTTTTTCATCAGGAAGAAGCTCGGCCATGGATTTTCCTTTTTCGGTGGCGAAAAAAATCGGATCGTACCCAAACCCATGGCTGCCTCTCCGCTCTTCAAGAATTTCCCCTTCACAGGCGCCTGCAAAGGTCAGCGTTGGCGCTCCTGGACGGGCAACCGCAAGGACACAGCAGAACCTTGCGCTCCGCCTGTTTCCGGATACGCCTGCGAGTTCTTCCAGCACTTTGTCAATATTGGCTTCATCGTTCTTTTCATTGCCGGCGTAACGGGCCGAGTAGACACCCGGCCGGCCTTCGAGGGCATCCACTTCCAGCCCTGAGTCATCGGCAATGACCATTTTTCCGAGCTGGTTTGCGATAGTTTCGGCTTTTAAAATGGCATTCTCCTCAAAAGTGCTTCCCGTTTCCTCTACTTCCTCTATCTCCGGAAAATCAAGAAGGGTTTTCACCTGCAATCCTTTAGAAGCAAAAATGCGCTCAAATTCCTTGGCTTTCCCGCTATTTTTCGTCGCAATGATGACTTCTTCCATCAAGATTCCCCTATCTTTTTTGCGCCTTGGCAATCTGTTCGGAAAGCTCTTCGCCAAGGGCCTGTTTTTGATGTTCAAACAGTTCGGCCAAGCCTGCCTGGGCACCGGCCAGCAGCTCATGAAGCTGATTGTAGGAGAAAGTCGCTTCCTCTCCCGTTCCCTGAAGCTCGACAAATTCACCGTTTCCAGTCATGACTACATTCATATCGACATGCGCAGCAGAATCTTCAACATAGTTCAAATCCACTACCACCTGGCCGTCGGCAAGGATCCCAACGCTGGTGGCTGCCAGGAAGTCGCTGACTGGGAAGCCTTTAAGCTTTTTGGTTTTATACAGTTTGTTCAATGCCTGTGCCATCGCCACATATGCGCCCGTAATGGAGGCCGTGCGGGTGCCGCCATCTGCCTGGATCACATCGCAATCAATCCAGATGGTCCTTTCGCCGATCGCATCGAGATTGACGACCGCCCTTAGCGCCCGGCCGATGAGGCGCTGAATTTCCATTGTCCGTCCGGTTACCTTCCCTTTTGAAGATTCCCGGATGTTGCGCTGTTCGGTTGCCCTTGGAAGCATCGAGTACTCGGCCGTGATCCATCCCTTCCCCTGGTTACGCATAAAAGGCGGCACCTTGTCTTCAATGCTGGCAGAACAAATCACTTTTGTATCTCCAACCGATATAAGGACTGAGCCTTCGGGATGTTTCAAATAATCTGTCTCAATATGTACAGGCCGCAACTGCTGTGGTTCACGTCCATCAAAACGCATAGTATTGCCCTCCTTGGATAATCTCAGCTGCATTCCTGCTTCATGCTGCAGCTAGAGCTGACAATAAAGAAGAGGCAGCAAAATGCCTGCCTCTACTATCTGTCATATACAATAGTATAACAAAATTCACCAATTAAAAACTACCTGTGTTTACTTTTTCAGGACGGGTAACCGGCTCCGAAAGCTTCTGGCCGCTCTCTGTCACCAGCTCGGCTTTCCCGTTAACCGTAACGGCCACACTCTCTACTCCTTTTTGCTCGGTCAGGGACAGCACAAGGGAATTCAGGACATGTTCGGAAACAATTTTTTCTTCAAAACTTCCGTATATCGCCTCATTGAAATCAAGCGTAACTTTGCCCTCTTCAACCTTTGGATCCTCGTTCAGCTTTACACCTGCCTGGAATTCGGAAAGAAGCCCTTTGCCATACCCCGGACCAGCTGCAAGGGCAGAGACAATGGATTGGATATCATTGCCGCCATCATTGTCCACTCGCTTCGTAACCGGGACATAGTAGTAGCTGTCCTCATCACCGCCAAGGTAGTAGACTGTAACAGATTTGGTATTGGAAATATCCACTACACCGTCAAGGTCATGGTTGATGCCTTGGCTCCTGCTCAGCTCCTCGGCGATTGGTGTGCCGTTTACCGGCATGGCCTTCAGTTCCTCGCCGTTCATCTGCAGCTTCACTTTATCAACCGAATCGAATTGAGTCAGCGTCCAGGTGACTGCCTGTAGGATTTTCAGCTCATCTTCCTTTTTATAGTTGGCAAATTCCTTCGAGAAGTCGACCGTTGCAACGCCATCTTTGATGTTGACGCTCATTTGTGTATCAGCGGGCAGCACGGCCCTGAAACCATTAGGCAGCATTTCTGTGACCGGCCCGTTCTCCACAAGATGATCCAGGGCTTGCTTGGCCACACCTTCGGACTTCGGAAGGCTCATCGTCTGGGAGACCACATATCCGTTTTTATCAATCAGATAAAGCTCCGTTTGAACATTTCCTTCTACAGCCTCTTCCATTTCCCCGCCCTTTGCCTCTGCTCCGGCGGATTCTTCCACAGTGCCTGCTTCGCTTTCATCGAGATAGGTTGCATCCTGCGGAGGATCGATTTTCTTTTTTTCTTCCCCGCCGAACAGGCCGCACCCCGAAAGAAATACCGTGGTCGCCAAAGTCGCTGCAGTCACCAAGGTTACTTTTTTATTCTTAGACATACAATCCCTCCAAAGACAGTTTGTACTACCATTTATACGAGCCCTTCCCAAAATTAGACCGCCTCGGGGATTTTTTTTTATGAAAAGGATTGAGTTTGGGGGATGATTCTAGCGGATGGTTTGAGGGATGATTCTAGCGGATGGTTTGAGGGATGGTAGTATTGGCGACCACTCTTCTTTTCTTGGGATAGGAACGGGCTGCAATAGTGCTCCTTGGTGACCATTCTCCTTTTTCTTGCGGCAGAACGGGCTCCAATAGCTCCCTTTGGTGACCATTCTTCCTTCCCTCAAGGCAGAACGGGATCCAATAGCCCTCCTTGGTGACCATGCTTCCTCCCCCTTAAGACAGAATGGGCTCCAATCATCCTCCTTGGTGACCATTCCCCCCTTCCCTCGCAGCAGAACGGGCTTCAATCCCCCTCCCTTGTGACCGCCTCCCAAAACAAACTAAAAAAGCCCCCCAAATTGGGGAGCCCTTTACAGCTTTACTGTTTTCACGTTATCAATCCGCTTTTCCAGCCACTGGGAAGCAATGGCGGAAAAGATGGACCTGGAGCCTGTGGTATAAAATTCGTGCACTGGCTCCTCGCTGCTTTCGTTCAGCATGCCGCTATGGTAAAGGATGGTGCTCACTTCCCGCGCCGTCTCTTCCCCTGAGCTGATCACATTGACGCTCTCACCCATGAATTTCTTGACCAAGGGTTCAAGGAGAGGATAGTGGGTGCACCCGAGAATCAACGTATCCAGGTCAAGCCCTCTCAAAGGCTCGAGCGTTTCCGCCACGATTTTTTTGGCTACGGGACCGTCATATTCGCCGCTTTCGACTAATGGAACGAATTTCGGGCATGCCAGGCTGGTGACATTGGTTTTCCGGTTGATCGATTTCAGGGCAAGTTCATAGGCCTTGCTCTTTACGGTACCTTCTGTGCCAATGACTCCGATATTGTAGTTATTGGTGATTTTAATAGCGGTGCGTGCGCCAGGATGGATCACTCCGAGTACCGGAATGGGGAGCTCGGAACGAATTTCCTCAAGGGCAACCGCCGTCGCTGTATTGCAGGCAATTACAAGCATTTTAATCTCTTTTTCAAGTAAAAAACGCGTGATTTGCCAGGTGAATACTCTTACTTCTTCTGCTGTTCTCGGTCCGTAGGGACACCGTGCCGTGTCACCCAGATAGACAATCTGTTCATTGGGCAGCTGCCTCATGACTTCCTTGGCGACCGTTAATCCCCCTACACCCGAATCGATGATGCCAATTGGTTGCTTCAAAAAACTCGCCTCATTCTCCACGCATTTCTAGATGTAATTTTGCCAGGCTGTCCTTAAGGCCAACGATTTCCCCATCAGAGAAATCCTTTAGTACTTCCTGCAGATAGACTTGCCTTTTCTTGATCACTTCGTCAATGATCCGCTCTCCCTCTTCCAAAAGATGGATACGGACAACCCTGCGGTCATTAGGGTCTTTTACCCTCATCACAAGCTTATTCTTTTCCATCCTATCTACAAGGTCGGTCGTCGTACTGCACGCAAGGAACATCTTGTTTGATAATTCGCCGATGGTCATGTCGCCTTCTTCAAACAGCCACTGGAGGGCCACAAACTGTGGCGGGGTGATGGTGTAATTGCTTAAAATCTCCCGCCCTTTTTGCTTGATGATCCCTGAAATATAGCGCAGGTCTTTTTCAATATCGGCAATGGTGCTTATTTTAACATCCTCGGAATTCATTTAGAACACTCCTATATCGTTTAAAAACATACAAATGTTTTTAGGCTATGTATCAGTCACCTTATTTTCTATGATTTTTGGAATAATTTCAAGAAAGAAATGCAGCCTGCAAACTGCCGGCTGCATCTCTTCCGCTATTCAATTGATAATCAGCCATCCGCAAGGAGACCGATTTAAATCAAAGTTCTAGCTCTCCCATGCGAAGGAGCTCTACAACAGCTTGGGAACGCCCCTTTACGCCAAGCTTTTGCATGGCATTGGAAATATGATTTCGAACCGTCTTTTCGCTTATAAACAATTCACCAGCGATCTCTTTTGTTGTTTTGTCTTGTACTAACAGTTCGAATACTTCTCTTTCTCGTTTGGTGAGTAATGGCTTGTGAGTATATTCATTCTCCTTCAAGTATAGTAACCCTCCTTGCCTTCGCCAGTTGTGAACTGCGGGGTGGGTATAAATTTAGTCAACATATCTTATGTCAGTTCAGCATATGGAGTGACTACATTTCCCCAAAGGAGGAACATTTTTGGCAAATATGGGCTTTCCACCTTAAAAAAGGTGATGTTCTCCCCTCCTTGCAAAAAGGCCAGGCATTTTTCCTGCCTGGCCTTCCCTGTCCATATTATTTTGATTTGTTCCCGTTTCCAGGACTGTTTCCATTCCAGGGATCATTTCAATTACCTGGATTTTTTCCATTGCCTGGCTTGTTTCCATCCCCAGGATTGTTTCCATTGCCTGGCTTGTTTCCATTCCCAGGGTTATTCCCGTTTCCTGGTTTATTTCCTTCGCCAGGCGTTTTTTGCTTTTCAGGCTTGAGGTTCAGCACATAGGCAGACAGAGCTGGGATCGTGACTGTATCACCTTTTATCGTTTCCAGTCCCTCCGTGCCAGCCTCTACTCCGTTCGCTAGCACCTTCCACTTTCCGTTTTCCGGCAGCTTGATCACCACCGGTGTTTTATTGGCGTTATAGGCAATCGCAAGTTTTCCTTCCTTGCCGCCATTGGCGCTGGCATTGAGCCAGAATGCAACTGCGTTTGCGGGGGCATCAAGGAAAGTCAGGTTGTTCTGGATTTCTTCCGCTGTGGTCATCCTGAATGCAGGGTAAGCCTTGCGCAGTTCAATAAGCCCCTTCATATACTCCACCTCGGCGTCAAACTCGGAGCGCCTCTCCCAGTCCATCTGGTTGACAGAATCAGGAGATTTATAACTGTTATGGTCGCCGCCTTTTGTTCTCATGAATTCCTGGCCCCCATGGATAAAGGAAATGCCTTGCGATGTCAAAAGGATCGAGCTCGCAAGCTTGTGCATCTTCTTGCGGTCTTCCTCGCTGTCCTGCGGATTGGTCAGCTCAAGTTTATCCCACAAAGTGTGGTTATCATGTGCTTCCACATAGGTGACAGTCTGTTCAGGATCAACCGAGAAGGTCTTGATATCATCATTGTATGGAATTCCGCCGACAATGCCTTTCTTGATCCGCTGTTCCATATTTGCCTTGCCATTGACGAAACCATTGTCCCTGTCATCAAAGACGCTTCCCTTCAGGCCGTCCCTGATATCATCATTGAAATGGGCTATTCCCGGCATTTTATAGGCATTCTTTTGGTTGGCCTTCTGTTCAGGGTCCAGGTTGGTGGCCAGGTCCCAGCCTTCGCCGATCATGATGATGGAAGGGTCGATTTCATCGAGTGCCTTTCGCACTTCGTTCATCGTTTCGACATCATGGATGCCCATCAAATCAAAGCGGAAACCATCAATATTGTATTCCTTCGCCCAGTAGACAACAGAGTCGACAATTAATTTGCGCATCATCTTATGTTCGGATGCGGTATCGTTGCCAACTCCTGTTCCATTGCTCAATGTGCCATCTTCGTTATACCGGTAATAATAGCCTGGAACAAGCTGGTGAAGGTTCGATTCATACGCGCTGAACATATGGTTGTAGACCACATCCATCACAATGCGGATATCATGATCATGGAGTGTCTGGATCATTTGCTTCATTTCGTTAATCCGGACAGCCGGCTCATAAGGATTCGTTGAATAGGAACCTTCTGGTGCATTGTAGTTTTTCGGGTCGTATCCCCAGTTGTACTGAGGCGTATCAAGCTTTGTCTCATCGACGCTCGCTGTGTTGTAGTCGTACATCGGGATGAACTGCAAGTGGGTGATCCCAAGGTCCTTGATATGGTCGAGCCCGGTTTTCACCCCGTCCGGCCCAGTTGTCCCAGCTTCGGCTACCCCGAGGAATTTTCCTTTCAGGTGATCAGGCACTCCGCTTTCCGGATGGATCGTTAAGTCGCGGACATGCGCTTCGTAAATGATCGCATCTTCCGGATTGCCGAACTTTGGCTTCTTCGTACTCCAATTTTCCGGGTTGGTCTTGTTCAGGTCCATGACCGCCCCTTTGTCCCCATTTACGGCCACGGCACGCACATATGGATCCACCGCTTCATTCCAGCTGTCGCCAATTTTAACCTTGTAGGTATAAAGGGTCCCGTTCTGATCGCCTTCAAGTTCAGCGGTCCACGTACCATTTTCGGCACGGGCCATGCTATGTTCAGTCCCGCTGGTGCTATCCCACTTTTCATACGTAACCAGCTTGGCCTCGCTGGCTGTCGGCGCCCAGAGGCGGAATTTGGTTGACTCTCTGCTGTATGTGTTGCCAAGGTCATTCCCATCATAGTAGAACTTCTCTTCGAAAGAGTTGCTGCCGATGACCTTGCCCATTGTTACGGTCGCTTCTCCGTACCCTTTCTTGCTGACTTTATAGACCTTTGCCAAGTCCAGTTCGCCTTTGGTTGTGATGATGACTTTGTTGACGACATCTCCGGCATCTTTGACAGCTGCCTCCACTTTTTCAATCTCTGCACCTGTCAGCTGGATACCCGCATTTTCCTCTTCTGAAAGGGGGAACGGGAAATTGGTCTCAAACGTAATCTTGTTCAGCTCATCAATTGCTGCCTTGGTGATTCGCGGATCACGGTCCACTTTTGCCGGGTTGTCGAAAATCCTCGCCTGACCCTGGGCAAGCCAGACTTCGGCTTTTCCATCGGCTGAGAACTTGGTGATAAAACGATCTTCAGCGATATCCTTTTCCGACCAGTCCGATTTTCTGACGATAAATCCGACCTTGGAGGCTCCGCCGAGGTTTTCAAGCTTCAGTGTCCCCTGCTTTCCATAGGAAGTTGTTTTATCAAGCTTCAAAGCTTGTCCCTCACTTTTGTCGGTCCATACCCAGATATCCCAGTTATCGTAGTTTAAATCATGTCGATAGTAGTTAAACTTTACTTCCAGATTGTCATACGTTTTGGCAGGCGTGGTTCCGTCCGGATTTTCGGTATAGACCTTGTCATCGCCAGCTTTTACCCAGACTTCATCATTGCCATCCCAGATTCCGTCGATAAAGCGGTCTCCGCCGTCCTTTTCCCAGCTGTCTGTACGGACAATGAATCCAACCCGGTTATGGTCGCCGTCCAGCTCCAATTCAGCCACTTTTCCAAACTCATCTTCGCCAGTAAAATTGAACACCTGGCCGCTCATGCCATCCGGCCAGACCCACAGGTTCCAATCCTTGGTGTCCCCTGTCTTTGGCTGGTAATGGATTTTCAGCTTTGTGGTGACCTTTTGCTGATAAAGCTGAACATCGATTTTTCTTTGGTCAAGAGCATCAAACACGAAAACATAGCTGTCGGATGTTGGCGGGGTAAAGGCAAGGTTGTCTCCATCCAGCCAGTTGCCGTCCATGACGTATTTGAACTCCACTTTCTTGCCTGCCTCAAGAGTGATTGGCTGGCTTTTCCAGACTTTTTCGTCAGGATTGTAGGTTAACGGGTTATTTTCCCCCTCCCATGAAAGCGGAGCCGATCCTCTTAAAATAACATTTTTAAAAACTTTGTTGCGGTCGATAGGTTTTTCGCTGTATTCCAGCGACCCGGAAACACTATAAATCTCAAAAGATTTCCCGGCAACTGCAAATTTCAAATCGCCATTTTCATCGCTTTTGACTACATCATTTCCAAGTGCATCACTTAAGGTGACATCGGTAATTTCCAGCTGGTTGTAAAGGCTGTTGACATCAATTTCTGTTTCACTTTCTGCTTTGTTGACAACCACCAGGAATTTGCCGCCCTCATCAGCCCGCTCATAGGCAAACAGATGCTGGTCCGCTGCCAGCTTTTTAAATGACCCTGTACTCAGGGCAGGCTCGCTTGTACGAAGTTCCGCGAGATTCGTATAAAACTGTTTCAATCCCAGATCTTGGTCTGTTTCATCCCAAGGCATCATTTCCCGGTAATAGCGGTCTTTCCAGTCTGTTACCGAGTTATGGTCCTTGCTCTGGGATAGGCCTACTTCATCTCCATAATAGATGATTGGCACACCAGGCAAAGTGAATTGGGCAGCAGCAGCAAGCCTTAGCTTGTCTTTATCTCCGCCCGCTTCAAACAGGAAGCGCGGCTGGTCATGGCTGTCGAGGAAATTCGCCATCACATATTCTTCCGGATAAGATTTCAGGTTTGCTTCAACCGTGTCAGCCAGAACTTTCATGGGCTGATTCTTGGCAAAGGTATCGACAAGGGCGCCTCTCATGTCAAAATCCAGTGCGCCGTCGAGTTCACCGGCATACGAATTAATCTTTTCCCTGTTCTCCCAGACTTCTCCGAAGATAAAGGCATCCGGTTTCATTTTCTTTACTTTATGGCGGAAATCCACCCAGAAGCTGTAGCTAGGCCCTGTTGCATGATCAAGGCGGAATCCGTCAAAATCAAGTTCCTCAAGCCAGTATGGCACAACCTTATCAAGAATATATTCCCTGGCTTCAGGGTTATCGTTATTGAATTTTGGCAGTTCGCCAATTCCGTAAAATGTTTCGTATTTATCCGGCCACTGGGTGAAAGTGTACCAGTTGTAATATTGGCTGCTCTCCCCATTCTTCAGGGCATCCTGGAAGAACGGATGTCTATTGGATGTATGGTTTGGAACAAAATCATAAACAATCTTCAAGCCCTTTTGATGTGCGGTATCAATCAGCTGCTTCAGCAGTTCTTTGCTGCCGAAATGATTTTCAATGGCCATAAAGTCGGCAGGATGGTATCCATGCGAATATGGCCCTTCAAAGACTGGGGAGAGCCAGATGGTGTTAACGCCAAGGCCCTTGATATAGTCGAGCTTGTCCAAAACTCCCTGCAGGTCGCCGCCCATCCAGCCTTTAAGGCGCTCGTCATAAGGCAGGTTTGGATCGCCCGGTGCATCGTTGGCTGTGTCCCCATTTTTAAAGCGGTCCACAAAAACGTGATAAATGACAGCTTCCTTTGCCCAATCAGGAGATTCAAACTGGTCTACATAGTAAGCAAATTCAGTTGCTTCCTGGGGAGTCAGGCTATTGGTGTCGGCGAATTGGGAGCCAGTGCCTTGCGGATCCCAGACATCAATGATGTATTTGACTCTCGTCTGTTCATCCTGCTTTGGAATAATTCCTTCGAACACAGTTGTCGTAAGCCCGTTTGCCGTGGTTTCGGACTCTTGCTTCAAGCTGACAGCCTGTCCGTTTTCGGCCTTACCGCGGACACCGGCTGGCTTTGAACCATCAGAGGTAAAATAAAGCGCTCCCTCTTTGACTGAACCGTAATGCTGTACAGTAACCGTCACATTTACATCATCAGTAATGCCCGGCAACGCGGGTGAGAAAGCAAAATTATGGGTGACGTTCTTCGCTACAGGCAGGGACTTCCATCCTGCTATTTCATCGCTATAGACTTTCCCGCCCTCGACAAAGACAGCTTTCCGCTTTTCGCTTTTGACTTCAGTGTGCTTTGCATCTCCGAGAGCATATAGATATTCAATTTCTTCCCCGGCGTTGCCGGCAAGCTCAATCTGCCACTTGCCTTCGGCCGTTTTCATCAGCGGTGTGACACTGTAATTGAAATCATTCAGGGTTGACCCGACTGTTGGCACAGCCCAATCTGGGGTCCCCTCAGGCAAAGTGACCTCCAGGGTCAATGATCCTGTAAATTTCGATAAATCCAGTCGGACATCCACTTTTCTTTCTTCGCCAGGGTGGAAGACAAAGATGTAATCGCCAGTTTGGGGCGGAGTAAAGCGGAGGTTCTCGCCTTCCATCCAGTTCCCGTTCATGACAAACTTGTATTCTACCTCTTTGCCTCCTGGAAGGTTTATAGGTTTGCTTTTCCACACCCCTTCTTCTCCAATAAAGTCCAGTGGATTGTTGTTTGAGGCCCAATCCAGCGTACTGGCATTTCCCCGTAAAACAACATTGTCATACGCAGGGACTGCTGCTTCTGCAATTTGTGCAAACGGTACCACGAAAGTGGTAAACAAAAGCACAAATGCCAGTAGCGATGAAAAAATCCGTTTCATATGTATCCTCCTTGTTCATTATTAAAATGTGAAATCGTTTGCACAAAAGAGTAAAAAAAGATAGATTATTGCAAGCGGTTTCATATTTTCATATATTAGAGTAGCATGCTGCCTGGGTGAATACAATAGGATTTTTCCGCTATTTTCATCCTCTAAAATTTCAAATACCTGAAGGAAAATGCAGAAAAACCTCGATTCTTGTTGAATCGAGGTTTTTTCCAGTATGTCGGGCCTGATCAAGGCGCTTCCGCTTTTCTAGTGTCCAACTCCAGCGCCTAGGCCCTCGGGTCATAAGCCATTCTCCGCCAGAAGTCAAAGAGCGACTTCTTCTGGAGACTGTCTTATGCCTGTCGGGCCTGAACAAGGCGCTTCCGCTTTTCCTTAGACCTGATCGCTTCCAAAGAAGTTTTTGAAGGCCTGGATGCTTGTGTCTCGGTTCAAGGCGGCGATGGATGTGGTCAGCGGGATGCCTTTCGGGCAGGACTGCACACAGTTTTGCGAGTTTCCGCAATTGGTAAGGCCGCCGTCGCCCATGATGGCTTCTAGACGCTCGGCCTTGTTCATTTCGCCTGTTGGATGGGCATTGAAAAGACGAACCTGGGAAAGTGGTGCTGGTCCGATGAAATCGGATTTGCTGTTTACATTCGGGCAAGCTTCAAGGCAGACACCGCAAGTCATGCACTTGGACAGCTCGTATGCCCATTGGCGCTTGCGTTCCGGCATGCGCGGTCCCGGTCCAAGGTCATAGGTTCCGTCAATAGGAATCCATGCTTTTACACGCTTTAATGAATCGAACATTCTGCTGCGATCAACCTGCAGGTCGCGGATCACCGGGAATGTTTTCATCGGCTCAAGCCTGATTGGCTGCTCAAGCTTGTCCACTAGGGCGGTACAGGACTGGCGCGGCTTTCCGTTGATTACCATTGAGCAGGCGCCGCACACTTCTTCAAGGCAGTTCATGTCCCATGAAACCGGCACCGTTTCTTCCCCTTTGGCATTAACCGGGTTTCGGCGGATTTCCATCAATGCGGAAATCACATTCATATTTTGACGATAAGGCAGGACAAATTCTTCCTCATAAGGGGCTGAGTCTGGAGTGTCCTGACGTGTGACGATAAATCGGACTGTTTTGTTTTCAGCCATGCCTTTTTACTCCCCCTTCTTCTTCGAATAGTCGCGCTTACGCGGTTTAATCAGCGATACATCCACATCTTCATAATGGAATTGAGGTGCCGCATCAGGACCAGCGAACTTGGCCATAGTCGTCTTCAGGAAGTCCTCGTCATTGCGGTCCGGGAATTCCGGCTTGTAATGGGCTCCACGGCTTTCATTACGATTGTAGGCACCGATTGTGATAACCCGCGCAAGCTGAAGCATGTTTTGAAGCTGGCGTGTAAATACCGCTCCCTGATTGCTCCATTTCGCTGTATCGTTAATATTGATATTTTTATAGCGGTCCATCAGTTCGACGATCTTTTCATCGGTTTTCAACAGCTTGTCATTGTAGCGGACAACGGTAACATTGTCTGTCATCCATTCGCCAAGCTCTTTATGAAGCACATAGGCATTCTCGGTACCGTTCAAGGACAGAATGCTGTTCCATTTGTCTTCTTCCTGTTTGACATGACGGTCGAACACAGAGGAAGAAACGGCATCAGCGCTCTTTTCAAGTCCGCTGATGTAACGGATTGCGTTAGGACCTGCAACCATTCCGCCATAAATGGCAGAAAGAAGGGAGTTTGCTCCAAGTCGGTTGGCACCATGCTGGGAATAATCACACTCACCAGCCGCAAACAATCCTGGAATATTGGTCATCTGGTCATAGTCAACCCATAATCCGCCCATTGAGTAGTGGACCGCAGGGAAAATTTTCATTGGGACTTTGCGCGGGTCATCGCCCATGAACTTTTCATAGATTTCAATGATTCCGCCAAGTTTGATATCCAGTTCCTTTGGATCTTTATGCGAAAGGTCAAGATAAACCATGTTTTCGCCATTGATTCCGAGCTTTTGCTCTACGCACACATCGAAGATCTCACGAGTGGCGATATCCCGCGGAACCAGGTTTCCGTACGCCGGATATTTTTCTTCAAGGAAATACCATGGCTTTCCATCTTTATAGGTCCAAACCCGTCCGCCTTCACCGCGGGCAGATTCACTCATCAGGCGAAGCTTGTCATCGCCCGGGATGGCTGTCGGGTGGATCTGGATGAACTCGCCGTTTGCATAATATGCGCCCTGCTGATAGGCAATGGAAGCAGCAGAACCGGTATTGATAACCGAGTTGGTTGATTTTCCGAAGATGATTCCCGGGCCTCCTGTGGCCAGAATGACGGCATCCGCAGCGAATGATTTTATTTCCATTGTTTTCAGGTCTTGTGCAACGATCCCGCGGCAGACGCCTTCATCGTCAATTACCGTTCCTAGGAATTCCCACCCTTCATACTTGGTGACAATTCCGGCCACTTCATGGCGGCGGACCTGCTCGTCCAAAGCATATAGCAGCTGCTGCCCTGTTGTCGCACCAGCAAAAGCTGTACGGTGATGCTGGGTGCCTCCAAAACGGCGGAAATCAAGCAGTCCTTCAGGCGTCCGGTTAAACATGACGCCCATCCGGTCAAGCAGATGGATGATTCCCGGCGCAGCTTCTGTCATGGCCTTTACAGGCGGCTGGTTCGCAAGGAAGTCCCCTCCATAAACAGTGTCGTCAAAGTGCTCCCAAGGAGAGTCACCTTCACCTTTTGTATTAACCGCTCCATTGATGCCTCCCTGTGCACAAACAGAGTGGGAACGCTTTACTGGCACGAGTGAAAACAGCTCGCATGGTGTACCAGCTTCGGCAACCTTGATGGCCGCCATCAAGCCGGCCAGCCCCCCGCCTACTATGATAACCTTACCTTTACTCATCGTGACTCACTCCCTCAATCCTAAGTCTGACTTCGTGTTCTGAAATATAGTAATAGATTAATAATTAGATAAATGCAACGAGTGCACGGATTCCAATCACGGACAATACTACAAAAATACCGATCGTAACATAGGTTGATATAACCTGGGAACGCGGGGAAACCGTGATGCCCCAGCTAACAAGGAAAGACCATAGCCCGTTGGCAAAGTGGAAAATCGCAGACAGGACGCCGACTACGTAGAAGATGAACATGAAGGGCGATGCAAGGATATCCGCCATCATATTGAAGTTCACTTCGGCACCAAATGCAGCCGCAATCCGTGTTTCCCAGACATGCCACGCGATGAATACGAGCGTGATGATGCCAGTTATACGCTGAAGCATGAACATCCAGTTACGGAAATAGCCGTATCTGCTGGTATTGTTTTTTGCTGTAAAAGCGATGTAGATCCCATAAATCGCATGAAATAACAGCGGCAAATAAATAACAAACACTTCAAGGAAGATCCGGAACGGAAGTCCTTCCATGAAGTGGGCTGCATTATTGAATGCCTCCGGCCCCTGTGTTGCGAAGTGGTTGATGACCAGGTGCTGGACAAGGAAAAGCCCGACCGGTATAACCCCTAGCAATGAATGAAGTCTGCGCCACAAAAACTCTTGATTTCTTGCCATATGTATACCCCCTCGATAATTGGACATGATGTCAGGCCTAACTTCCTTCTCAGCGTTAAGCGATTAAAGTTTTAAACCTGCCACCCTTAATAAATAGTATATCAATTCTTACAATTATGTGACATGTCCATTTTACTCCCGAAAGATTGGACCGTCAAGAAAACGGATACAGAAAAAATGGCTATATGAATAAAGTTTCAGCAAATAACCAGATATTGTCTTTCCCCTGTTTTTTGTTTGTTCAATGACCTTCCCCTTATATATCAGGATAATTTTCTTTTGCCATATTCCATTATTACACAGTTATAGCATCCAATATTTAATCTTTAACAGCGGAATACTAGGGTATGAACATTAATACAATGACAACTAAAAAAAACGCCTCGAATTTTATTGTGAAACTTCAAGAATACATACCAGATTGGTATAGAAATTGTATATAATAGATTCATAGAAAGAGGGGAAAGCTTTTGAGTGAATTATCTGCTACCGAAAACCAGCATGAGAGCCAGCAGCCTTCCGTTTCCCTTTTCGGGCATGAACTGATCAGGGGAGTGCTGCTGCAGGAACTTCTAGGCAAGGATGCACCTGAAATCCTTTACTGGGCAGGAAAAAAACTCGCCCGCGTGTATCCTCTTGACAATTTTGATGATATTGTACATTTTTTCCAGGCGGCGGACTGGGGCCGCCTTGCGATCAAGGAAGAAAAACGCCGGGAAATCCACCTGGAGCTTACCGGACACTTGGTAACTGGCAGGCTGCAGGAAGGTAAAAATCCGACCTTCCAGCTTGAAGCCGGCTTCCTGGCGCAGCAAATGGAGAGGCTGAAAAGTACGCCAGCCGAGGCTTTCGAGCATCCGCATAAACGCTCCGGCAAAATCGAATTTACTGTCAAGTGGGACCATTAGGAACCTGTTAGTTGGACAAAAAGCTTTCGGCGTAAAAAACGCGAAAGCTTTTTGTTGTTTTTATTTTGATTATATTTAGGAATTGACAGGGATGTGCGAAAGCTCGAAAGCATCATGAAGCGCTTCGACCGCTTTTACCATCGATGCCTGCTCCACAACGGTGGAAACTTTGATTTCGGACGTGCTTACCATTTTCACCTGGATGCCTTCCTCTGCAAGCACTTCAAACATTTTGGCGGCTACGCCCGGATTCGAAATCATTCCCGCTCCGACAATCGAAACTTTTGAAAGTCCGGTCTCTGATTCAACGCTCTGATAGTTCAACAATTCCTTGCTGCCTTCAAGTACATCAAGGGTTTCAGCGAGGTCTCCGCTTTTGATGGAAAAGGAAATGTTCGCCTTGTCCGTCCCTGTTCCGCTTTGAACGATGATATCGACATTGATATGATGTTTAGCCAAGGTAGAAAAGATGGTTGGCATGCTTGTGAGTGAGTTATCCAGCCCAAGGACGCTTACTCTGGTAATTTGATCTTCAAACGCGATTCCGCGGACAACTAAATTTTGTTCCATTTCCATTTCCTCCTCAATAACCGTTCCACGTTCTTTTTCCATGCTTGACCTGACCTCCAGCGTCACCCCATAGTTCTTGGCAAACTCCACTGCCCGGGGATGCAGAACTCCCGCCCCAAGGTTTGCCAATTCCAGCATTTCGTCATAGGAAACGCCGAGCAGCTTCCTTGCTCCCTTTACAACCCGCGGGTCGGTGGTAAACACACCAGTCACATCCGTATAGATGTCGCACTTGTCCGCTCCTAGTGCTGCAGCAAGGGCAACAGCAGTCGTATCGGACCCTCCGCGGCCAAGGGTGGTGATTTCGCCATTTTCGGCCACTCCCTGAAAGCCAGCCACAATTACGACTTTGCCTTCCTCCAGGTCATTTTTGATTTTATCTGTATTAATTTGTTTTATTCTCGCATTGCCATGGACGGATTCGGTTTCAATTCCTGCCTGCCAGCCAGTATAGGAAACTACGTCAAGCCCTTGTTCCATTAGTGCCATTGCCAGCAGGGAAATCGTTACCTGCTCGCCGGTTGACAGAAGCATGTCCATTTCCCTTTTACTTGGGCTTGAGGATAGCTCGTTAGCCATCTGTACCAGTTTATCGGTTGTTTTTCCCATCGCGGAAACGACGACAACCACATCGCTGCCATTCCTTTTTTCCTCTGCGACCCTATTTGCCACATTGATGATCCTTTCAACATCAGCTACCGAAGTCCCGCCAAATTTCTGCACAATCAGTCCCATTGTATTCCCTTCTTCCCGTGTAGTTTCCAGCTGTTTTGTGCTGTCGATACGCAGTCCCCGCTTTTTCCCGAAAACAGAAAAAAGCAATGAGAGTTCATCTCATTGCTGTGTTTACGTAAATATATCCATACGCTTGCACAGTGAGATAGCCCTCCAAGACACAAGATCTTGACAGTCCTGCACTTCTTCAGTACAGAACCAGCGAGAAAAGCTATGAGCCTTTCCCCACTTCGGCAGACATCCCTTTCAAAGCCCTTCCCGGAATCTCATCATTCTCCGGGCTTTTACTCTTGAGGCCTGCACCTCTATCTTCACTTTAATGCTCTAAAGTGACAGAATTATTAATTTCGATTTATTATAGCACTGCTTCTTTAGACTGGCAACACTATTCCTGCAATTTCTTACTGAGTTCCCCGGCCACATTCGAAGGAATTCCAGCAGCAATCAATTCCTCCAGGCTTGCTTCGCGCATTTTTTTCACCGAGCCAAAATGCTTGAGAAGCATTTTTTTTCGCTTTTCCCCAATTCCAGGAATCTCATCAAGCATGGACTGAAATGCGTTTTTCCCTCTCAGCTGGCGGTGGAAGGTAATGGCGAATCGATGGACCTCATCCTGGATCCGCTGAAGCAGGTAAAACTCCTGGCTATTCCGAGGCAAATTGATGATTTCCAGCGGGCTTCCATAAAGAAGCTGGCTTGTCCGGTGCTTTTCATCCTTAGCCAGCCCGGCGACCGGAATATCAAGGCCTAGCTCGTTTTCCAGCACATCTTTCGCTGCTTCGATATGACCTTTCCCGCCGTCGATAATGATTAAGTCCGCAAGGGGCAGCCCTTCTCTTAACACCCTAGTGTACCTTCTCCTGACTACCTCCCGCATCGAATCGTAATCATCCGGTCCTGTCACGCTTTTGATCTTGTATTTCCGGTATTCCTTTTTTTCGGGTTTTCCATCGATGAAGACCACCATGGCTGAAACCGGATCTGTTCCCTGGATATTGGAGTTGTCATAAGCCTCAATCCTGTGGGGCGTATAGATTCCCATGTGGACTCCAAGGTTTTCGACCGCTTTGACCGTCCTCTCTTCATCACGCTCAATCAGGGAGAACTTTTCTCTCAAAGCGATGCCGGCATTCTTGCAGGCAAGCTTGACCAGGTCTTTTTTCTGTCCGCGCTGGGGTTTTAGCACCTTGGCCGACAAAAGGTGGCCAGCCATTTCCGTGTCCACCGTGTCCGGAACAAATATCTCCTTTGGCTTGAAATGTTCTGGCTTGGAGTAAAATTGCCCGAGAAAGGTAAGGATTTCTTCTTCTGCTTCCCCGTAGATCGGAAACATGGAGACTTCACGTTCAATCAGTTTTCCCTGGCGGATAAAAAATACCTGGACACACATCCAGCCTTTATCGACAGCGTAGCCAAAGACATCCCGATCGGTAAAATCCGCCGTCGACATCTTCTGTTTTTCCATTGTCGCTTCAATGTGGGCAATTTTGTCACGGAATTCCTTTGCCCGCTCAAAATCCAATTCTTCAGCCGCTGCTGCCATTTTTATGCCAAGGTCCTTTTTAATCTCCTTGAAGCCTCCGTTCAGGAAGCGGGTGATTTCATCGGTGATTTTTTTATATTCCTGTTTATCGACATCCTTTACGCATGGGGCGAGGCATTGGCCCATGTGATAGTAAAGGCAGACCCGGTCAGGCAGGGTTTGGCACTTGCGAAGAGGATAAATGCGGTCAAGCAGCTTTTTCGTTTCATTGGCAGCCTGCACATTGGGATAAGGCCCGAAATATTTGCCGCTGTCTTTTTTCACCTTGCGGGTAATCAGGAGACGAGGATGGCGTTCGGCTGTCAGCTTGATAAATGGATAGCTTTTATCATCCTTCAGCATCACATTGTATTTCGGGTCATACTTTTTTATCAGAGTCATCTCCAGGATCAAGGCTTCCATTTCCGAGGAGGTGACGATATACTCGAAATCCACAATTTCATTGACAAGCCTTAAGGTCTTTCCATCATGCGAACCGGTAAAGTAAGAGCGCACGCGGTTTTTCAGGACCTTCGCCTTCCCCACATAAATGACCGTCCCCTGCCGGTCCTTCATCAAATAGCATCCGGGCTGGTCAGGGAGAAAGGCCAGCTTATTTTTAATGGTATCGTTCATCGCGCTTCACCTCCATTCCGTAGTGTTTCTATTAGTTAAATAAGACCGGGGGGAAGGTCCCACCGGTCTTTGTGAACATATTCATCTGGAAAAGGAACCGCGAATGGGATTCCTTTGCCTAAGTTATATTATACGTGCTTGTTAAGAAGTTCAGCAAGAGCTTCTTTCGGCTGGAAACCGACTACTTTGTCCACCACTTCTCCATCTTTCAGTACAAGCAGTGTCGGGATGCTCATGATGCCGAATTTGCCGGCAGTTTCCTGGTTTTCATCCACATCGACTTTCACAATCTTGACTTTGTCACCCATATCCCCATCCAGTTCTTCAAGAACAGGGGCAATCATTTTACAAGGTCCGCACCAGGGAGCCCAGAAGTCTACAAGAACTGTTCCTGATCCTGTCTCAGACGTAAACGTTTGATCTGTAGCATGTGAAATCGCCATTTTTATGCCTCCTATAAATAAAACTCGAATTCTAACGACAGTATATCACTGTTTATCAAAGTGACGCTAATTATATGCTTCATAGACATTTTACCCCCTCAGGGTGAAAATATGCCCCTGGACATTCAGCCGCAGCGTCCGTTCTAGACCTTATCTCTCCGAATAGCTAAAGGAGGCTGTTCCCAGCCCCCTTCATCCAAATCAGGAATGAACTTTTAATTTTTTGAATTCCTCTGTGAGCATTGGAACAACTTCGAACAGGTCTCCGACAATTCCGTAATCCGCCACCTTGAAAATATTGGCCTCGGGATCTTTGTTGATCGCAACGATGACTTTGGAATTGGACATTCCGGCAAGATGCTGGATCGCACCGGAAATTCCGCAGGCAATATACAGGTCAGGAGTAACGACCTTTCCTGTCTGGCCAATTTGCAGAGAGTAATCGCAGTACTCTGCATCACATGCACCGCGGGAAGCACCGACTGCTCCGCCAAGAACGTTCGCAAGCTCTTTTAATGGTTCGAAGCCATCTTCGCTCTTCACTCCGCGGCCGCCGGCTACAACAACCTTGGCTTCCGAAAGGTCTACACCTTCTGTCGCTTTGCGGACTACATCTTTAATGATTGTGCGAATGTCCTTGATGTCCACAGACAGGCTGGACACATCTCCCGAACGGCTTTCGTCTTTTTCAAGCGGGGCTATGTTGTTTGGACGGATGGTCGCAAAGATCAAGCCGTCTGTTACCACTTTCTTTTCAAACGCTTTCCCCGAGTAGATTGGACGCGTGAACACGAGATTTCCGCCAGCTACCTCGACCGCAGTCGCATCGGAAATCAATCCGGAGCTCAGCCTGCTTGCAATTTTAGGGGCAAGGTCCTTTCCAAGTGCTGTGTGGCCAAGAATCAAGCCTTCCGGATTTTCTTCTCCAATGACTGCCATCAGGGCTTGGGAGTATCCATCAGGAGTATATTGAGCCAGCTTTTCGCTTTCGACTGTCACGACTCTGTCTGCTCCGTATTTGACAAGCTCGGCTCCCAGCGGGTTTACGCTTCCGCCGATTAAAACTCCAACCACTTCCCCGCCTTCTGCGACTGTTTTTGCAGCTGCAACTGCTTCAAAGGAAACATTCCTTAGGGATCCATCACGTACTTCGCCAAGTACCAATACTTTTCTAGCCATTTGTTTTACCTCCTGCGAATATTCTCGTTATCAGTTAGTTTGCATGCTAAGAGCCTGCGGCGGCTGCCTGGAACCGTTTACAATGAAACCTGGGAATGATTCTTCCATATTTGGTCAGGCCCTATTTTTCAACTAATGCAGAATCAGACAACCTTGGCTTCAGAATGAAGCAGATTCACCAATTCCTTTACCTGGTCTCCCAATTCGCCTTCCAGCACACGACCGGCTGCTTTTTGAGGCGGCAGGTAAACTTCCAGCGTCTTTGTTTTTGCTTCCACATCATCTTCATCCAGGTCAAGATCATCAAGTTCAAGCTCATCAAGAGGCTTCTTTTTCGCTTTCATGATCCCTGGCAGGGATGGATAGCGCGGCTCATTCAATCCCTGCTGGGCTGTTACCAGCAGCGGAAGGCTGGTTTCAATAACTTCGGAATCCCCCTCAACATCTCTTGTGACCGTTACGGTTTCACCGTTGATTTCAAGCTTGGTAATGGTGGTTACATAAGGAATATCAAGAACATCGGCCACACGAGGCCCAACTTGTCCCGAACCGCCATCGATGGCAACATTTCCGGCCAGGATCAGGTCCGCTTCTTTATCCTTCAAATACTCGGCAAGGATTTTTGCGGTTGTAAACTGGTCCCCATTCTCCACATCGTCTTCGGTATTGATAAGAACTGCTTTGTCAGCGCCCATGGCCAGTGCCGTACGAAGCTGCTTTTCAGCTTCCTCATTTCCGACTGAAATGACCGTGACTTCCCCGCCATTGGCGTCCCGTACCTGAATGGCTTCCTCAATGGCATATTCATCGTATGGGTTGATGATAAACTCTGCGCCATCTTCATTGATGGAGCCGCCGGAGATTGTGATTTTTTCCTCGGTATCGAAAGTCCTTTTCATTAAAACGTAGATGTTCATGGTTTCCCCTCCTAAGAATTCTAACATTTCACCAGTTCTAAAGATTGAAAATAATTCAGGCAAAAAAATAAAGGTTTACAGCGGTCACTTTCCTTTAAAGTCTGGCTGCCGCTTTTCCAGGAAAGCGGAAATGCCTTCCTTGGCATCTTCGGAAACGAAAACTTCCCCGAACAGCTGGGCTTCCTTTTTCACACCTTCATAATATTGGTCTGTTTTTGTGTAGCCTAGCAATTGGATGGCAGCCCTGACAGAAACGGGGCTTTTCTTCGCAATTTTACGAGCCAATATGTAGGCGTTTTCAATAAGGTCGTCATCATTGTAAGCGTGGTTGGCCAGTCCGCATTGCACAGCCTCAAGCCCTGTGATCGGTTCGCTGGTCAGCATCATTTCCGCAGCCCTTGCAGTGCCGACATAGCGGGGCAGGCGCTGTGTCCCTGCAAATCCCGGGATAAGCCCAAGCTGAAGTTCAGGCAGTCCAAGTTTTGCGTTTTCTGTTACCAGCCGGATATGGCAGGCCATTGCCAGTTCCAGCCCTCCGCCTAGTGCGGCGCCATGAATGGCTGCAATAATCGGTTTGGAAAAGGACTCCATTCGCTCGAAAAGGTCCTGGCCTCCCCCCGAGAGTTTGGCAAAGCCTTCTCCCGTTTTGACGGTGGTGAATTCCTTGATATCGGCTCCAGCCGAGAAGAACTTCCCTTCACCATGAATCAGGACGACCCTGACTTCATCGTTGGCTTCAATTTGATCGAGCACAGCTTCCAACTCTTTAATCAACCCCGTTGAAAGAGCGTTAGCCGGCGGCCGGGCAATCGTGATCGTCGCGACCCTTTCTTCAGAAGACCATTTAAGATACTCCATATTTCCCCTCCTTTGTATTGCCAGGCCGCGCTCATGCAAACGCGGCACTGGTTGTCTGGTCAGGCTTTTTGGTATCCACATCCATTGATCAGCAGCTGATGCACTGGACCGGCAAGGGCTGGCAAATCGTACTTCTGTTCATTCATCACCCAGGAGGTTACCGTTTCATCAATCGTGCCGAAAATCATTTGCCTGGCTAGGCGGACGTCGAGGCTGCTGCCAAATTCCTTCTTCTCGATTCCTTCAATTATAATCTTGTCAATCAAGTTCAGGTACCCTTTTAGGACTTCATTCACTTTCAGCCTGAGCTCCTTATTGGACTGCCTCAGCTCGAGCTGGGTGACGATGGCAAGATGAAGGTCTTCCGACAGAAGTTTCAAATGGGTTTCTACCAACATTAATAACTTCTCTGCCGCCGTCTCTTTTCCTGCTATTTTCCCTTCGATAATTTCCACAAAGGTACCCATTTTTTCCTGGAAGAGGGAGATGAGAATATCTTCTTTATTTTTAAAATATAAATAGATGGTTCCATCAGCCACACATGCCTGCTTGGCTATCTTTGAGACCTGTGCCTGATGATAGCCGTTTTCGGCAATCACTACGACGGCTGCTTCGATAATCTGCCTGTATTTTGGTTTATTCTTTTTCATGTTCTCCCCCCTCTCCCGCCAGGAAATTAATCATGTTGATCCGTAGCGTTTTAAAATGAATGAATCATCATTCATAATTTAATATTATTATCAACATTTTTATATGTCAAGGAAATTACCGGCTGATGTTGGGCAGCTTGGCCAAATCTATGTAGTGAAAAGCCAAGAACCGGCTTTTCATTATGCATGTTTATTTTCATCGTTATTGTTTTTCGCATTTTCTTCATCCACAAGCGCCCTGCGCAAAATTTTGCCTACAGCTGTCTTTGGCAGTTCATCCCGGAATTCATAATACCGCGGTACTTTATAAGCCGCAAGATGTTTGCGTGCAAATTCATCCATTTCTTTTTCCGTGACTGTCTTTCCTTCCTTGAGGACAATATAGGCTTTGACCGTTTCTCCACGGTATGGATCCGGTATCCCCGCGGCGACAGCTTCCTGGACAGCCGGATGTTCATATAGAACCTCTTCGATTTCCCTTGGATAGATATTGAAGCCGCCGGCAATGATCATATCTTTTTTGCGGTCGACGATATAAAAGTATCCAGCTTCATCCATATAGCCAAGGTCCCCGGTATAAAGCCAGCCATCACGCAGAACCTCATCGGTGTCTTCTTGCCTGTTCCAATAGCCTTTCATCACCTGCGGGCCCTTAATGATAATTTCCCCGATTTCCCCCGGCGGAAGAGGCTCGCCTGTCCCTACGGAAACGACAGCCGCATCTGTATCAGGATACGGGACCCCTATGCTGCCCTGCACACGCTCCTTGCCCCAAAGGAAGTTGGAATGCGTCACAGGAGAAGACTCGGTCAGGCCATACCCCTCTACCAGCTTGCCGCCTGTCACTTCCTCAAACTTCTGCTGGACTTCCACCGGGAGCGGTGCCGACCCGCTGATGCAGGCTTCTATGGAAGATAAATCATATTTTTTTATATCAGGGTGATTCAGCAGTCCAATATAGATGGTCGGTGCGCCTGGAAACATCGTTGGACGCTGTTTTTGGATTGTTTTTAGAGTGGTCTCTGGGTCAAACTTTGGAAGCAGGACCATCTTCTGGCCATTCATCACGGAAAGGACCAATACCGTAGTCATCCCGTAAACATGGAAGAAAGGCAGGATTCCGAGCACAACTTCCTTGCCTGGTTTGGAGTTGTACAGCCAGGCATCGCACATGGCTGCGTTCGCCACCAGGTTTCGGTGCGTCAGCATCACACCCTTGGGAAAGCCGGTTGTTCCGCCGGTATACTGCAGCAGGGCCAAATCTTCCTCAGCATTTATTTTATAATCTGCCAAAGACTTTTGGGGCTGCTTTAAAATCTCTTTCAGCAAGTGGTTGTTGCCCTCATGCTGGACATTTACAATCACGCCATATTGCTTTTTCTGAATGAAAGGGTAAAGAAAGTTCTTGGGAAACGGAAGGAAATCCTTGATAGCGGTTACAACGATGTGCTCCAAATCTGTCTGGGCCTTAACTTTAGTGATGCGCGGGAATAGGATATCAAGGGAAATGATTGCTTTTGCGCCCGAATCCTTCATTTGGTACTCCAGCTCCCGCTCGGTATAGAGCGGATTCGTTTGGACCACAATCCCCCCTGCCATCAGGATGCCAAAGTAACTGATTACAGAAGCAGGCATATTGGGAAGCATGATGGCAACACGGTCCCCTTTTTGGATGCCCAAATCCTGCAGGTAAGCTGCAAATTTACAGGATGCTTCAAAAAGTTCAGTAAAACTCATTTCTTTCCCCATAAAATGAATGGCTGTTTTGTCCGGATAGTCTCTGGCGCTCCTCCGTAAATATTCTTGCAAAGGAATATCTTCATAGGTAAGAGTACCCGGGATTTCTGGCGGATATTGCGCCAGCCACGGTTTTTCCATAATCAACCCCCCTGTCTATTTTTCGGAAAATTCATTTGTTTCGTATTTATTATAATATACTGAATTATCCATTACAATCACAATACAGGCGGAAGAAATGATAAAAAGGCTGCCATCCGGCAGCCTTCATCAGGCAATAAACAACATGTAAATAAGGCCTATTGCCATGAACACGAGGCAAAGGGCCAGCAATACTTTTGCTAAAGTTTCCAAGTCTCTCTCCCCTTACTATATACCTGCACCAATGACATAGCTCAGCCCGACCGAGATGATCATTGAAATCAGCCCAACTGCCCGATTGTCATTCTGGATTTCC
The DNA here is from genome assembly GCF_000986785.1 of Mesobacillus campisalis. Taxonomy (GTDB): domain Bacteria; phylum Bacillota; class Bacilli; order Bacillales; family Cytobacillaceae; genus Mesobacillus_B; species Mesobacillus_B campisalis. The sequence continues at coordinate 57,097 of NZ_LAYY01000008.1, forward strand.
TGGTCAATATTAAATTTGGGTGTCATGAACTCGAAGATAAAATACCCTGCCAAAAGAAGAAGAAAGCCGTAGACTCCCCAGCTGACCATATTCAGGAGGGAATCATGCTGCAGGATGGAGTGGCGGAAGATATTGGCCACGCCAAAAATCTTCCCGCCAGTGGCCATGGCGACAGACAGGTTTCCCTTTTTAATTTCCTCCCAGTTGCGGTACTTGGTCACAAGTTCAAAGATGGCCAGAAACACAATCGTGCAGAGAATCGCCACGCTGTAATAGCCTGCTGTCGCAACAAATTCATTTTTCCAGAACTGATCCATACCCTTCCCGCCAATCATTTAAATTCAACGATGGTTACACCGGTTCCGCCTTCGCCTGCTTCGCCAAAGCGGATTTTTTTAACAGAACGGTGGTTCTTCAGATACTCCTGTACCCCCCGCATCAAGGCCCCGGTCCCTTTCCCATGGATGATTGAAACCCGCGGATAGCCGGCAAGCAGGGCATCATCAATATACTTCTCAGTGCGCATCAGCGCATCCTCGTACCGTTCCCCTCGCAGGTCGAGTTCAAGCCCGACATGGCTGTCCCTGCCTTTCACCACTGCAACAGACTTTTTCTCCTTCTGTTTAGGTGTATCGATATATTCCAGGTCCCGCTCATTGACTTTCATTTTCAAAATGCCAATCTGCACCTGCCACTCATGATCCGAGGTGCGGTCCACCAAATGGCCTTTTTGTCCAAATGTCGTGACCATCACTTCATCTCCCGGCTGGAATTCATGCCGGGATGGCTTGGCTTTCCCGGCCTTTTTGACGGGCGCTTTTTCCGGTGCCGCTTCGGCCAGGCGCTTACGGGCATCAATCAGCTCGTGTTCCTTGACTTCCGCACTCTTTTCAAGCCTTAGCCTGCGCAGGTCACGGATCACTTCTTCGGCATCATCTCTTGCCTTTTCGACAATCCTGGCTGCTTTATCCTTTGCCTTTTCGTACAGTTCTTCTTTCCGTTCATAATAGGAAGCCATTTGCTTCTGCAAATCCTTATGCAGCATTTCTGCGGATTTCAGGAGTTCATGCGCTTCCTCTGCTTCCCTTTCAGCCTGGCGCCTGCTCTCCTCAAGGGAGGCAATCATGTTTTCCACCTGGTTGCTGTCGGCGCTGATATATGTTTTGGCTGTATCGATCACCGATTCCCTCAGGCCGAGCCGCTTCGAAATTTCGAATGCATTGCTTCGCCCCGGGACCCCGATCAGCAGCTTGTAGGTCGGGCTCAGCGTCTCCACATCAAATTCCACGCTGGCATTGATGACGCCCTCCCTGTTATACCCATAGGCTTTCAGCTCAGGATAATGTGTCGTAGCGATCACCCTGGCACCGCGTTTATATACTTCATCAAGGATGGAAATGGCGAGTGCCGCCCCTTCCTGCGGATCCGTTCCTGCTCCAAGCTCATCAAATAGGACGAGGCTGTTAAAGTCTACCCTTTCCAGAATGTCCACAATGTTGACCATATGGGATGAAAAGGTACTCAAACTTTGCTCAATGGACTGTTCGTCCCCAATATCGGCGTAAACCGCATCAAAGACGGCAACCTCGGAGCCGTCGAGCGCAGGGATCGGAAGGCCTGACTGGGCCATCAGTGTGCATAGCCCTACTGTCTTAAGGGTTACGGTTTTTCCTCCTGTATTAGGTCCGGTAATCACGATGGTTGTGTAGTCTTCCCCGAGGGTAATACTGTTGGCTACCACTTCATCCGCAGGGATCAGCGGATGGCGCGCCTTGAAGAGCCTGATGATTCCTTTATTGTTGACGGCTGGCTTGGAGCCTTTGATCTTGCTGCCATAGCGTGCTTTGGCAAACATGAAATCCAGGTCGGCAAGAATGGCGACTACCGCCAGGAGTTCTTCCCTGTTATCTCCCACCATCGCCGAAAGCTCGATCAGGATTCTTTCGATCTCCTGCTGTTCCCTCACCCGGATTCCCTGCAATTCATTATTCAGCTGCACAACAGACTGCGGCTCAATGAACAGCGTTTGTCCAGAAGAACTCTGGTCATGGATAATTCCGCCATAATGGCCGCGGTATTCCTGCTTGACGGGAATGACAAAGCGGTCATTCCGGATGGTAATAATGGCGTCGGACAGCATTTTCTGCGCATTGGAGGAGCGGATCATGCTTTCCAGCTTTTCGCGCACCCTGGCTTCCCTTGAACGAAGCTGCTGCCTGAGAGACCTTAGTGTGTCGCTCGCACTGTCCAGTACTTCACCGCCCGGGTCGATCGCATGCCTGATTTTTTCTTCCACCTCTGCGAGGACGATAATGCCCTCGGCATATGTTTCAAGGATGGGAATTTCGGTTTCCTCTGCTACATCTGTGATAAACCGTTTCATCTGGCGGCTTGCATGGACGGTGCTTGCTGTCTGAACAAGCTCCAGCGGACTGAGCATTCCGCCAATGGACGCCCTTTTGGCATGGCCCCTGATATCATGTATCCCTGCGAGCGGGACATTCCCTTTTAAGCGCAGCACCTTGACAGCTTCATCCGTTTCTTCCTGCAAGGTGACGACTTCATCATAATTTGTAGAGGGAAGCAGTTTTTCTGCTTTCTCACGGCCAAGCGGCGATGAGACATGCTCAAGCAGTTGTTCCCTGATCTTATTGAATTCAAGTGTTTTCAGCACTCTTTGCTGCAATCGTATTGCCTCCTTTTGCCGGTCTGCCCAGCTCTCTTTAACGCATCACCGCACCGGGGGTCAGGCACCGTTTGGCGCGTTGCGGCGATGAAGGAATTCCAGCAGGTCATCCAGCTCCATGGCATTGAGGATGCTGCTTTGTTTAATCCATCCTTTTCTGGCTGTCGAAACCCCTATCTCCATAAAATCTAGTGTCTCCATATTATGCGCGTCCGTATTTATCACAAGTGTGACCCCTGCTTCCTGTGCCTTCCGAAGATGCTGTGCTGCCAGGTCAAGCCGGTGAGGATTGGCGTTGAGCTCCAAAGCAGTATTTGTTTCCCTGGCCAGCTGTATCAGCATTTCGATATCCACATCGTATCCATCACGCCGCCCGATCAGGCGGCCGGTAGGATGGGCAATAATATCAACATGGGGATTGGCTAGTGCAGTTTTCAGCCTCTCCATGATTTTCTCCCTTGGCTGTGAAAAGGAAGAATGGATGGAGGCGATGACAATATCCAATTCTGACAACAATTCATCGTCAAAATCCAGGCTTCCGTCCGGAAGGATATCCATCTCGATTCCTGTCAAAATCGTAAAATCGTCATATTTTGCGTTGACCTTCCTGATTTCTTCGATTTGTTTGCGCACTCGATCAGGCGTCAATCCGTTGGCAACCCTCAAATACTGTGAATGGTCGGTGATGGCCATATAACGGTATCCGCGGGAACGGCAGGCCTCGGCCATTTCCTCAATGGAATGGGCGCCATCGCTCCACGCGGTGTGCATATGCAGGTCTCCCTTAATAGTTTTCAGGTCAATCAGGGACGTCCCCGAATAATGGTCCACTTCGCTGCCATCTTCCCGCAGCTCAGGCGGTATAAAAGGAAGATTGAAATGCTGATAAAAAGACTCTTCAGATTCAAATGTCAGGATTTCCCCTGTTTCTGTATTTTCCACGCCATACTCGCTGATTTTTTCGCCTTTCTCCTTTGCCAGCTGGCGCATCCGGACGTTATGGCCCTTCGAGCCGGTAAAGTGGTGAAGCGCTGTTGTAAACTCTTCCGGTCGGACAAGGCGAAAATCAACATTCACATCGTAATCAAAAGCAAAGGTAATCGAAACCTTTGTATCGCCGGCGGCAATGATTTCCTTGATTCCCGGCAAACTCTCAAGCTGTTTTTTCACACCGGAGGCGTCGTGTACGGCGATGATGAAATCCAGGTCCTTCACCGTTTCCCGCATCCGGCGCAGACTTCCTGCCCGGGAAAACCTATCGATCCCATCCATTTTTTCAAGATGGGACTCTACCATTTCTGCTACTGGAAGCATAAAAGCCAGCGGCAGGCGCTCCGGACGTGTCCCCGCATTCGCAAGGGCCTCCAGGATTTTCTCTTCGGATTTTTTCCCGAACCCTGCTAGTTCGCGTATTTTCCCTTGCTTGCATGCCTCTTCAAGACCTTGTGCGTCTTCTATGCCCAACTCTTTATGAAGCTTGGAAATCTTCTTGCCTCCAAGTCCAGGAAGCTTAAGCAAGGCCACCAGCCCCGCAGGCACTTCCTGCTGCAATTCTTCGAGGACTTCAGACCTTCCTTCGGCCATATATTCCTCTATCACTGCAGCCGTTCCCTTTCCAATGCCGGAGAGGGCAGTGAGGTCGCCAATTTCCGATAAGCTGCGGTCATCTCCTTCCAGAGCTGCCGCCGCCTTTCTGAAGGCAGATACTTTAAAAGGATTTTCCCCTTTCAATTCCATATATATAGCGATTGTTTCCAACAATCGCACCACGTCTTTCTTATTCGCTTGCACGTTACACACCGCCCTTTGTTACAGTTCTAATTTGGATAGCCCGCTGCTCCTGTCGAGCTGTCTTTCGGGCTACAACTTTTTCATTGTCTCCGGAAAAGACCGTAGTTTCATTTTATAGAAAATCTCAGCTGAAAGGAAATAAGAAGGTGCCCAAGGCCATAGGGCGGCACCCTTTTCCTGGATAAAAGAAAAACTTCCCTGAGAACAAGGAAGTTATTTCGATTCGAACCACCACTGGTCAACCATTTCCGATAGAATCGGTGTGTGGCTGACAATGACTGAAGCAAGGAACGAATCGTTGAGATGTTCCTGGATAAATGGGATTGGCAGAAGTGCGGCAATATATAATAGAATAAATACTATCAGGTACACTTCCACAAAACCAAGAATCCCTCCAGCCCAAATATTCAGGCTCTTCAGTACCGGCAGACTGGCAACAAAGTCAAACATGGAGCCGATAATCTGGAGGACAATTCTGACCGCAAAAAAAATCGCAACAAATGCGATGGCTCGGTAATAGGCATCCTCTATGTTTGGGTTGTCAAAAAAGAGCTTAAGGTTTCCGCTTCCAAAGCTTGGGTAAGGAATCCAAAGCACCAGTTTCGGGGCAAGCTGGCTGTAAAAAGTATAAGCAATGATAAAGGCAACAATAAAGCCAGTCATATGGATGGTTTGGAGAATGAAGCCCCTTTTCAGTCCGACCAGGAAACCAATCAGCAGCAAAAGTAAAACAATCAGATCAAGCATAATGGGTCAGTCCTTTAATCTTTGAATTTCCGCTTCCAGCTTCTCTGCGCGATCTTTTATCTTAAGATAATCATTCACAGCGTTAACTGCTGTCAGTACGGCTAATTTATTGATATCAAGTGCAGGATTCTTCGAGCTGATTTCCCGCATTTTGTCGTCAACCAGAGAGGCAATCAGCCGGATATGGCTCGTGCTTTCCGTTCCGACTATTGTATACTGCTGTCCATAGATGTCTACAGTTGTGCGCGTTTTTTTCGTATCCGACAACATTCATGCCTCCATTCCTAAGAATCCTATTCTATACTATAACATGAAGAAAAAATGCAGGAAAGTCAGAGATTGTCATTTCAAGTCAAGTTTTTAGCTTGGAGACAAGACGGGGACAACTGCCAAAAAGGAGTGCCATTTTAATTGGGAAATACGGTGATTACCACAAGCACGGATGAAATCCGGAAAATGAAGGATTACTACAGCAAATACATAAGCCCCAAAGTCCCGCCAGGAGGGATTTTTGCCGCCAAAACACCTTCCTGTTCAATCACAGCCTATAAATCCGGGAAAGTGCTCTTCCAGGGGAAAGACGGGGAACTGGAAGCGGCCAGGTGGGGGCAGCCTGCCGCCAAGACGGCGAAATCTGCCCAACAGACAGCTTCCCACCTGCCCGCAAATATCAGTTCCATGTCCATCATTGGATCCGATGAAGTCGGGACTGGTGATTATTTTGGACCAATCACCGTTGTAGCCGCCTATGTAAAAAAAGAGGACCTGCCTCTTTTAAAAGAGCTTGGAGTTCAGGACTCCAAAAATCTTAAAGATGACAAAATCATCGAGATCGCCAAACAGCTTGTAAAGGTGGTGCCCTACAGCCTGCTTACCTTGCACAACCGCAAATACAACGACATGCAAGGGTCCGGAATGTCGCAGGGCAAGCTGAAGGCTCTGCTCCACAACCAGGCGATTGGCCATGTCCTGAATAAAATCGCCCCCGAAAAGCCGGAAGCCATCCTGATTGACCAATTCGCGAAGGAAGAAATCTACTACTCACATCTAAAAGGCCAGCGCAATATCATGAGGGAAAACGTCTACTTCAGCACAAAAGCGGAGGGCATCCACCTAGCTGTTGCCGCCGCTTCCATGATTGCCCGCTACGCATTTGTCCAGCATTTTGAAAAACTGGGCGAAAAGGCCGGCTTTGTGCTCCCAAAAGGGGCTGGTGCCCAGGTTGATGTCGCTGCAGCCAGACTGATTAAAAGCAAAGGAGCACACTGCCTGCCCGACTTTGTCAAACTTCATTTTGCCAATACGGGAAAAGCGATGAAGATTGCCGGGAAATAAAACCCCAAATAAAAAACCGAGCCGCTTTTGGCTCGGTTTTTAAATTTATCCTCTCAACACTGCTCCTGCCTGTTCCTTTACGGCTTGGAGCACTTTTTCATGTGCCTTTGAAATGTCTTCATCTGTAAGCGTCTTTTCCGGATCAAAGTACTTAAGGGAGAAGGCAATTGACTTCTTGCCTGCTTCCATGCGCTCGCCTTCATACAGGTCGAATACATGGACTTCCTTCAGCAACTTGCTTCCTGCTTCAACTATAATTTCCTGAAGCTCACCGGCTGTCTTTTCTTTATCCACGACCAGGGCAATATCCCTTGTGATGGATGGGAATCTTGGAATGGAAGTATATTGCAGCGGAGCGGTCTCTGCTTCCAATAAAGCCTTCAGGCTAAGCTCGAACACGTACGTTTCCTTCAAGTCGAGGTCTTTCTCGACCTTAGGATGAACCTGGCCGACAAAGCCGATCACCGCTCCATCCAGGGATACCTGTGCCGTCCGTCCTGGGTGCATGCCTGCAATTTCTGCCCCCTTGAAGCTGATTCTGCTTTCAAGACCGAGTTTTGCAAACAAACCTTCCAAAAGGCCTTTTACAACAAAGAAATCAACAGGCTTCTTCTCTCCCTGCCAAGGATGGCTTTCCCAAAGTCCGGTAACAGCTCCTGCAAGATGCTCACGTTCCTCCGGCAGGTCTCCTTCCTCGGCTTTGAGGAAAACAGCTCCTGTTTCGTATAGTGCCAGGCTGTCATTTTGGCGCGCCAGGTTATATTTTAGCGCTTCAAGCAGCTGCGGGACGATGCTCAAACGGAGAAGGCTTCGGTCTTCGCTCATTGGCATCGCCAACTGTACAGGCTCCCGTTTTTCGAGTGCATATTGAGTCGCCTTTTCCCTGCTTGTCAATGAATAGGTAATCGCCTGGTAAAGCCCTGCTCCCTCAAGATAGCGGCGGACCACCCGGCGCTTTTGCTGATAAGGGGAAAGCTGGCCCGGGGTGGAAGCGCCTATCGGCAGCGTCTTCGGCACATTGTCATAGCCATACAGGCGTGCCACTTCCTCAATCAGATCTTCTTCAATACTAATATCGCCGCGCCTGGTCGGAACGGTTACCGTAATCGTATCATTGTCTACAGAAGTCTCAAACTGAAGCTTTGCAAAGATCTCTTCGACTTGCTTCATGTCAAGCTCGGCTCCAATGACGGAGTTGATTTTATCAAGAGTCACAGAAACAACAGCAGGCCCGACAGTCAGGCTGTCTGCTTCAACAGAGCTCTCCAGCACTTCTCCCCCAGCATATTTGGCCATCAATTCAGCCGCTCTTTCAGCTGCCGGGCGTACCCTTTCCGGATCTACGCCTTTTTCGTAGCGGGAGCTGGCCTCACTGCGCAGGCCATGGTCCTTGGATGATTTCCGGATGACCGGGCCAGTAAAATAGGCTGATTCAAGCAATACAGTCGTCGTATCTGCACTTACCTCGGAATTGGCTCCGCCCATTACACCAGCAAGGGCAACAGGCTCGCTGCCATTGGTGATCACGAGGTGCTCGGCCGTCAGAGTGCGCTTCGTTTCATCAAGAGTAACGATTTCTTCCCCTTGCTTCGCACGGCGGACCAGAATCTCTTTTGATCCTAAACGGTCATAGTCAAAAGCATGAAGCGGCTGTCCGTATTCAAGCAGGATATAGTTGGTGATATCAACCACATTATTGTGCGGACGGATTCCTGCGGCCATCAGCCTAGCCTGCATCCATAGCGGAGATGGGCCGATTTTGACGTTTTTAATCACTTTCGCTACGTATAAAGGATTATCTTCCTTTGCATCCACAGACACCTTGATATAATCGCTTGCGCTTTCGGATGTTGTTTCCGCTTTTGGCTGCGGAAGTTTAACGTCTTTTCCTAAAATCGCTGCCACTTCATAGGCGACACCCAGCATGCTCATGCAGTCGGCACGGTTTGGCGTCAGGCCAAGCTCAAGAATCTGGTCGGCTCTGCCAAGCGCATTCAAGGCATCCTGGCCGATTTCCGTATCTTCAGGGAACACAAAGATCCCTTCGGAGTACTCCTTGGCAACAAGCTTTGCTTCAAAGCCAAGCTCCTGAAGCGAGCAAATCATCCCATTGGACTCTTCGCCGCGAAGCTTTGCTTTCTTGATTTTAAAATTGCCCGGCAGAACAGCACCGACAGTCGCAACAGCAACCTTTTGTCCTTTGCCAACATTAGGGGCGCCGCAAATAATCTGGACATGATTTCCGTCCCCGAGGTCGACAAGGGTTTTATTGAGCTTTTCAGCATTTGGATGCTTCTCGCACTCCAGCACATGGCCCACGACAACGCCGCGCATCCCATCATTCAGCGTTTCAACGCCTTCGACCTCGATTCCGCTCTTGGTAATCTTTTCAGCCAGCTCCTGGGCACTTACACCTGTTAAATCCACATATTCCTGAAGCCAATTATATGATACAAGCATGGTTATTCCTCCTAATCCCTATTCAGTCACCGAGAATTGCTTAACGAAACGAATGTCGTTTGTGTAGAAGTGGCGGATATCATCAACGCCGTACTTTAGCATCGCGATCCGCTCAGGTCCCATCCCGAAGGCAAATCCTGTGTATTTCTTTGAATCGTAACCGGCCATTTCCAATACATTCGGGTGAACCATGCCGGCTCCCAGAATCTCGATCCAGCCAGTTCCCTTACAAGTACTGCAGCCTTTGCCGCCGCACATTTTACAGGAGATATCCATTTCAACGGAAGGCTCAGTGAACGGGAAGAAGCTTGGGCGCAGACGAATTTCGCGATCTGCTCCGAACATTTTTTTCGCGAACACATCAAGAGTTCCTTTCAAGTCGCTTAAACGGATGTTCTCATCAATCACTAGCCCCTCAATTTGGGTGAACTGGTGCGAATGGGTCGCATCATCATTGTCGCGGCGGTACACTTTTCCGGGACAGATGATCTTAACCGGCCCTTTGCCCTGCCGCTCTTCCATTGTTCTTGCCTGTACCGGCGAAGTATGGGTACGGAGGAGTATTTCTTCCGTGATGTAGAAGGAATCCTGCATATCCCGCGCCGGATGCCCTTTTGGCAGGTTCAATGCTTCAAAGTTATAGTAGTCTTTCTCTACTTCCGGACCTTCGGCAACACTGTACCCCATGCCGAGGAACAGATCCTCGATTTCTTCAATAATTCTTGTGAGCGGATGATGGTTTCCTGCTTTTGCCGGACGCCCAGGCAAGGTTACATCGATTTTCTCGGCAGCAAGCTTTACCTGGACGGCTGCTTCTTCGAGTTCAATCTGCTTTTCTTCGATTCCGCCGGAAATCATGTCGCGGACTTCATTGGCAAGTGCCCCCATCTTCGGCCGCTCTTCGGCAGAAAGCTTTCCCATGCCTTTAAGCACTTCGGTAATCGGGCCTTTTTTTCCGAGATAAGCAACACGGATATCATTCAGTTCTTTTAAATCAGCAGCCTGCGCAACTTTTTCAAGCGCTTCTGCCTGCAGCTCTTTCAAACGTTCCTGCATGTGTAGATCCTCCTTCGTTTTTAGGCAAAATAAAAAGACTCCATCCCAGGTAAAGGGACGAAGTCTGGTTTCGCGGTACCACCCTTTTTAACAGGCAATACAAATATGTATGGTCTGTTCACTTCATTACGATAACGGCATAGGCCGGTGCATCTTTACATTCCCAGGAATGGTCCCGATGCCAGCTCTGGAGGTGAATTCACTTGCCTGTTCCATAAAAATGCTTCCAGTCTGCGGCATTTTCTCCCTTGATGGTCATCTGCAAGCTACTCTTCTCCGTCAACGCTTTTTTTATTTACGATGTTGTTTATTATAATATATTCTTTTTATCGTATCAAATCAATTTCGCAAAATTAACCCTTTTTGGGCGTTTTTAAGTAATAAAGCAGAATCCCTGCGGCTACGGCCACATTAAGCGATTCGCTTTTCCCATGGATGGGTATATAAAGATTCTTCGCTGTTTTAGCCAGCAATTCCGGATTTACCCCGCTGCCTTCATTGCCGACAAGAAGCGCAAAAGGCCCTCCTGCAGGTGACTCTGAGTAAGGGCTTGCCCCTTCCAGAGCTGTCCCGTAAACAGGGATGTTATGTGTGTCCAGCTTATCGATCCATTCCTCAAGGCTGCCTCTAATGACAGGCAGATGAAAATGGCTTCCCTGGGCTGCACGGAGCACCTTTGGATTATAAATATCGACACTGCCGCTTCCGACGATGACAGAGTCAATTCCTGCAGCATCGGCCGTCCGGATCATCGTTCCCAGATTGCCAGGATCCTGGACAGAATCGATCAGAAGATACGTTTCTCCCTGTTGGCCGGCATCCTGGGGCTGGCGGCAGACCGCGAAGATTCCCTGGGTGGTTTCCGTATCTGCCAGAGCGGATGCAATTTCTTCCGTCACCGAAATAACCGGCACGGAACCGTAGTCGAGGCCTGGCGGCATTTCGGCATTCTCGGAGATGATGATGGTTTCAATATCTGCATCATGCTTAAGTGCTTCCTCGACAAGATGAAAACCTTCTATTAAAAACAGCTTGGATTTATCCCTTTCTTTCCGTGCCAGGAGCTTTTTCCATTGCTTCACCTGGGGATTCGCTGCTGATTGGATGTGCTTCAAAGCGGCGACACTCCTTCTTCTATTGAATTTTCTTATTATAACTCATATTTTTTACATAATAAAATCAAATCGGTTCATCCTATATGTAGATTAAGAATTGAAAGGAGTTTCCATACATGAACTTGAATCTGCGCCATGCGATTATCCAAAACGTTTCCGGAAATTCACAGGATGAACTTAAAGATACAATTGTCGACGCCATTCAAAACGGAGAAGAAAAAATGCTGCCAGGACTCGGTGTTCTTTTCGAAGTGATCTGGCAGAGCGCCTCTCCGCAGGATCAGCAGGAAATGCTGGAAATGCTTGAAAATGGGCTTAAAAATAAGTAATCGCTGGCTCCCCCGATAGCATCGGGGGAGTATTTTTATAGGGCCGGGTGTCATTAAACTCTATTAACGCAAATTCCAGCAGGCTCCCTGTCCCGTTTTGTGTTAAGAGGCCGGATTGGCGTAAATTGTTGCGGGCTGCCACCCTTATTTTGCGTTAAGAGACAGTATTGGCGCAATTTTACCCGGGCTCCCTCCCTGATTTTGCGTTAAGGAGCGGTATTGGCGCATTTTTCTCCGGGCTCCCTCCCTGTTTTTGCGTTAAGAAGCGGTATTGACGAAATTTCCTGAAGCTGACTCCCTAATTTTACGTCAATAACCTTCCTGACAGTGAAAAGGACCAAACCACACTGGGTTTGATCCTAAGGGTAACCTAGTCAAACGTAATTTTCTCAACCGTTTCCTGGTCAAGGCGCTTGATTACTTCGGCAATCAGCTTTACGGCATTTTCATAATCATCGCGATGCAGCATGGCTGCATGGGAATGGATATAGCGGGTAGCGATGGTAATCGAAAGGGACGGAACGCCTCTGTGGGTCGTATGGATCGCCCCCGAGTCCGTCCCCCCGCCTGGCAGTGCATCGAACTGATAAGGGATGTTCAGCTCATCGGCTACATTTGTGACAAATTCACGAAGACCTTTATGGGAAACCATGCTGGCATCATACAGAATAATCTGCGGGCCGGCTCCCATCTTGCTTGTCGATTCTTTCTCGGAAATGCCAGGCGTGTCCCCGGCAATGCCCACATCCACTCCAAAGGCGATATCCGGCTGAATGGCCTGAGCAGATGTGCGGGCACCGCGAAGGCCCACTTCTTCCTGGATCGTCCCAACTCCATACACAGTATTTGGATGGTTTTCTTCCTTCAGCTTCTTCAACACATCGATGGCGATAGCACAGCCGATCCGGTTATCCCATGCCTTGGCCAGAAGCATCTTTTCATTGTTCATGACAGTGAACTCAAAATAAGGAACCACCATATCGCCAGGCTTTACTCCCCATTCTTCCGCTTCTTCCCGGCTTGAAGCACCGATATCGATGAACATGTCTTTTATGTCTACCGGTTTTTTGCGGGCCTCCGGAGGGAGAATATGCGGCGGCTTGCTGCCAATCACACCTGTCACATCTCCTTTGGCGGTCACAATCGTCACTCTTTGTGCGAGCATGACCTGTGACCACCAGCCTCCAACCGTCTGAAAACGGAGGAAGCCTTTATCATCAATCCTCGTGACCATGAAGCCTACTTCATCCAGATGGCCTGCTATCATCACTTTCGGCCCTTGATTGCCCTTTTTGGCAATCAGGCTGCCCAATCCGTCGACTGACAGCTCATCGGCATATGGAGATATGTATTTGCTCATCACATCGCGCACTTCCCGCTCATTGCCGGGAATGCCCTTGGCGTCCGTCAAATCTTTCAGCATCTTCAACGTCTCATCCATCTTTGCCATTCATTCGACCCCCTCAATATGTAACTACGGATTTCATTATACAGAATCACACTATCAAGTACAAAACTATACTAATAGCCGCTTCTCTGCCTTTCATAATTTACTTCATTTTTCTCAATATATGCTTTCACAACATCGTCTTCCGAGAAGCCAAGCATTTGAGCGACACCCATATATTCGCGGAAGAGCCGGGAATACGCCTGCTGGTCCCGATTTTTCCGAAATTCATCAATCGCACTATAAACCACGAGGAACTGGTCGGAAAGCTTGCAGGAAGGCAGGGAAACATCTGCAAAGCCACTCTCTCTGAATCCTGTTTCAATTCCCAGGGATAAAATAAAATGAATGCCATCGACAAACTCTTCTAATATTACTTTATGTCCAGAAGCGGGCTTTAAGCTCCAAAACTTGAAACATCTCGTTTCGTTCGCCAGTTCCCCAAGCTCGACCAGCAAAGCGAGCACTTTGCGGTCTATCAGGTTTTCGCTTTGCAGGCCATGCTGTTCTTCAATATGACGGTCGAGAGCTTCCTGCATTTCATAGAGTTTTTCAATATTCATTGGTGACACCCTCTTTTTTCTAAAATTATAATGGAATTTAATCAAAAGGTGAAACTATTCCAAATCCTAATCGTATGTAAGGAAAATGAGCAATGGAGGAACAGTTATGCTATGGATTCTGCGCCTGATTCTTTTAGCCTCAATTATATTCCTTATATATAAGTCGGTTAAATATGTGATCAGCCCGAAACGGAAGCTGGAGCTTGCCCATGAACAGAAACGGTATTATTTTCATGATGATCCCGAAAATGTCAGGAAGAATTTCCTGATTACCTATAAAGGAGTCCTGTTCGAAGGAGAAAAGTATTTGGGAACGACCGAGTACGCCTTCGAGGTGGTATCTATCTTTATTTGGCCCAAAAGCACCGCCGCACTCAAAGGGCTTTCATATGAAGATTTCATCTATATCGAAGACCAAGTCCACGAAGCCTATCCTGGTGCCAGCATTAGCTGGAAAAGCCCGGTGAAGGAGTTTATGGATAAAAAGCCTGAGATCTAAACGCGTAAAGTGCTCCCAAAATCACAAGGGGCACTTTTTTATATGGTGTCAATATACCCCAGGGTCTTCAGGTTTTTTCATTGGCGACCGCTGACACCCTTTTTCACCGGCTCCGGGCTCCAACTACCCTCTTTTTAGCCTCCTACAACAAGGCCAGCCATGCGGCCACATGAATCACTGCCAGCACAGGCAGCCCCCATTTAAACTGGACATGCTTTGTTTTATGCCGGAACATCTGCATTCCGGCTGTCATCCCGGCTGCTCCTCCCAATATGGCAACCATCCAAAGCTGACGCTCGCTAATCCGGTATTTCCCTTTCCTTGCCCGCTGCTTGTCAGAGGCCATCATCAGTAATCCGACAAGATTCATGATCAGATAAAGCAGAATTAAAATATCCATTCCCCAGCCCCCTTATTGAAAAAAGCCATTCTGCTAGAGAATGGCTTTTGGTAAATTGCTTATTTATTGAATTGTGCTTTTGCAGCGTTTGCCAATTCAGTGAATGCTTTTTCGTCTTGAATCGCAAGCTCAGCAAGCATTTTGCGGTTCACTTCGATGCCAGCAAGCTTCAAGCCGTGCATCAAACGGCTGTAAGAAAGACCGTTCATGCGTGCTGCTGCGTTGATACGAGTGATCCAAAGCTTGCGGAAGTCACGCTTCTTCTGGCGACGGTCACGGAATGCATATTGCAAGGACTTCATGACCTGCTGGTTAGCTACTTTATATAAAGTGTGTTTTGAACCGAAATAACCTTTTGCTAGTTTAATTACCTTTTTACGACGCTGACGCGTAACTGTACCGCCTTTAACACGTGGCATGTAATTTCCCTCCTATATGTGAATCGAGATTCCTCGAGATTACTTAATGTTGTCTAACAGGTGACGGATACGCTTGAAATCGCCTTTGGATACAAGAGTTCCCTTGCGAAGCTTACGCTTTGCTTTTGTAGACTTGTTTGCGAATAAGTGGCTAGTGTAAGCGCGGGCACGCTTAAGCTTGCCTGATCCAGTTTTCTTGAAACGCTTTGCAGCGCCACGGTGAGTTTTCATTTTTGGCATTAGGGACTTCCTCCTCGTTACTTTTCGATTTTAGGGGCTAAAACCAGGAACATGCTGCGTCCATCCATTTTCGGGTGGGACTCGACTGTAGCAACTTCCTTGCATGCTGCAGAGAAACGGTCCAACACACGCTGGCCAATTTCCTTATGTGTAATCGCACGGCCCTTGAAGCGGATCGATGCTTTTACTTTGTCGCCTTTTTCAAGGAATTTGATGGCATTGCGCAGCTTTGTATTAAAGTCATGCTCATCAATCGTCGGGCTAAGGCGCACTTCTTTGGTCGTGATGATCTTTTGATTTTTACGTGCTTCTTTCTCTTTCTTTTGCTGCTCGAATTTAAATTTACCGTAGTCCATGATCCGGGCTACAGGTGGTTTCGCATTCGGTGCCACAAGGACAACATCAAGATTTACACGAGAAGCGATTTCCAGCGCTTCATTTTTTGTTTTAATTCCCAGCTGATCGCCATTTTGGTCAATGAGACGAACTTCACGGGCACGGATGCCCTCGTTCAACAGCATATCTTTGCTAATAGTTAGCCACCTCCAGGTTTTATACGAATACATTGTTTGGGTCAGAATATCGCCTTCGCATAGTCCGGCTCCCACCGCTTACGACAGCAGCTTGACCATGTACGCAAACAAAAAAGTGCGGGCGAAAACACCCACACTTTACGAAACCATACATAATAAAACAGTCGTTTACGTAAAACCTGCCAACTGCCACTCTGCGTCAGCCAGGTGAGAAGCGGGTGCTTCTTCTTTCCTCAAACTGTATTCAATTTTACCTTTGTAACTATACCACAGTCTCGGCTATTGTGTCAAACGAACGAACTGCTGGTTGTTACTGCAACGATTTGTATTGTAGCAAAGTCTGAACAATGACGCAATACTTTTTTTGATTTTATTATTTTTTGGCTTCTTTGCGGAAGGCATCAAGGAACGATTCGAAAGAGATTGTTTCCGACTTCTGTTCACCGTATTTGCGGACATTGACGGCATTTTCCTCAACCTCTTTATCGCCGACCACCAGCATGTACGGGATCTTCTGCATTTGCGCTTCCCTGATTTTATAGCCGATTTTTTCATTGCGGCTGTCGATTTCGACGCGGAAGCCGGCTGCTTTCAGCTTATCCTGGACTTCCTTCGCATAGTCGAAGTGGACATCCGGGGAGACCGGGATCACCTGCGCCTGGACAGGAGCAAGCCATGTCGGGAATGCACCCTTGTACTCTTCAATCAGGAAGGCCACAAAACGTTCCATTGTCGATACGACGCCGCGGTGGATGACAACCGGGCGATGCTGTTTGCCGTCTTCCCCGACATAAGTTAAATCAAAACGCTCCGGAAGAAGGAAATCCAGCTGGACAGTAGACAGAGTTTCGTCTTTTCCAAGCGCAGTCTTTACCTGGACATCCAGCTTTGGACCGTAAAACGCCGCCTCGCCTTCCGCCTCATAATAGTCAAGTCCAAGCTCGTCCATCGCTTCCTTCAGCATGCCTTGTGCTTTGTCCCACATCTGGTCGTCATCATAATACTTTTCGGTATCCTGAGGGTCACGGTAGGACAAGCGGAAGGAGTAATCATTGAAATTGAAGTCTTTGTATACTTCCAGAACCAATTCAACAACTCGTTTGAACTCTTCCTTGATCTGGTCAGGGCGCACAAAAATATGGGCATCATTCAGCGTCATCCCGCGGACACGCTGCAGGCCTGAAAGGGCCCCGGACATTTCGTAGCGGTGCTGTGTTCCTAGTTCAGCGATCCTGATTGGCAGTTCCCTGTAGCTGTGAATGCTGTTTTTATAGACCATCATATGGTGCGGGCAATTCATCGGACGGAGGACCAGCTGTTCGTTATCCATGTCCATGACAGGGAACATATCTTCCTGATAGTGGTCCCAGTGTCCCGAAGTTTTATAAAGATCCACGCTTCCCATGACAGGAGTATAGACATGGTCATATCCAAGACTAACTTCCTTATCAACAATATAGCGCTCGATAATGCGGCGGATGGTTGCGCCTTTTGGAAGCCATAGCGGGAGGCCCTGCCCCACTAGCTGGTTATTGGTAAACAGCTTCAATTCTTTTCCAAGCTTGCGGTGGTCGCGCTCTTTCGCTTCTTCCAGGAGGCGCAAGTGCTCTGCAAGGTCCTCTTTCTTGAAGAATGCGGTACCGTAGATGCGCTGAAGCATTTTATTGTCGCTGTTGCCGCGCCAGTAGGCACCGGCAATGCTCAAAAGCTTGAATTCCTTGATTTTGCCTGTGGACGGGACGTGAACCCCGCGGCAAAGGTCGAAAAATTCGCCTTGTTCATAGATGGTAACATCCTCTTCCGCCGGAATCGCTTCGATCAACTCAAGCTTGTACTCATCGCCAATTTCCTTATAAAGCTGGACAGCCTCATCGCGGCTTACTTCCTTGCGGACAATTTCCAGGTTTTCATTGACGATTTTCGCCATTTCCTTCTCGATGGCCGGAAGATCTTCTGGAGACAATGATTGCTCCATATCAATATCATAATAAAAACCGCCTTCGATCACCGGTCCGACACCAAGCTTCACATCTTTGTACAGTCGCTTGATGGCCTGTGCCATCAGGTGGGCTGTACTGTGGCGGAGCACCTCAAGTGCTTCTTCACTGCCTTGGGTCACGATTTCGATAGCAGCATCACCCTCAATCGGACGGCGGAGGTCATACATCTCACCGTTCACCTTGCCGGCAATGGCTTTCTTCTTCAGCCCCGGGCTGATGGATGCAGCGATATCTTCAATTGTCGTGCCAGCCGAAAACTCCTTTACTGCTCCGTCTGGAAACGAAATTTTAATTGCGTCTGCCATTGGCTTTTCCTCCTTAAAATAAAATAAAAAAACCCGTCCCTAAAAAAAAGGGACGAGTTTGATTCACGCGGTTCCACCCAATTTCCCGTTTCAGGGATTTCCCCCGAAAACGGCTCTGGTTGCGATAACGGCTTTGCTGCCGTCAGCTGCTACTGGCACTTATGCGTTCGCATCTGAAGTTCGGAGGCGGTAAGCTTTTCTCTAGTGTTAGGAAGGTTACAGCCTTGCCTTCCCTCTCTGCAAACCATTCAAGAATGCCCATGTCCTCGTCATTACTTTTTCTGAATTCACTTAGTATGTAGGTTATTATAGTTTGTAATGTTTTGAAAATCAAGGGACTACTGGGCATTTTTTTGATTAAAAGAATGCAGCGGGCTGATTTTTACACGCTCCTCAAAAATATTGCATATGGTGCGGACGAGTGGCTGTTCCGGCAGGTCTGTATAAAGGCGGATGACGGATGGCGCAAGGGACAGCAAGGGGGCGATGGTCACCGAGTCCACGTAAACCGGGTGGTTCCCCAAAAGCTTGCGGTCAATCGTCCGGATCAGTTCGCTTCTTGTAATCTGGCAGACATGCTCATCATAAAAAAATGTTCCTTCGGCGACAATCAAGTGAATTAAAGGCTTCAGTGCCGGCCTTCCCGCAAGGAAATCGCGCAGCGTCTGGACGAACATCTGGTACTCCTGCTCAAGCTTGTACTCATCAATCGCCACTTCTACATAGCTGTGCAGTTTATCAAAAAATGGCTTCAAACGAAACGTCACGAAGGAGTCAAACGAGAACGAGATGCTGTCGGTAAAGATTTCGGAGATGGCCTCTTGGACAATCTGCTTCTCATCCGGACCGCTCAGGAATGGTTCCAGGTCCTCCCGGTTTCCGTCTATCACTGAATAAATTACCTCAAGGATCTGCTCCTGCTCATGGCTGTCTTCGTAAAAAAAACGTTCCTCCAGAATCTCCCTGAACCAGTCATCCCGCTTTTTGAGCGCAATGAATTCATATACACCTTCCCTGACTGTATGAAAAGCCTCATCAGGCATCGCATTGCTATCTATTTTAATCCTGCGTCTGTCCTCATCCAGCTGGACCAGGCCGCTCCCAGGCTGGCCCGCACGCAGGCAATCAACAATGTGCCCATACATCCGGCGGGCATCACGGTCTTTTTGGAAGATGATTTCAATCAACCATATCCCCCCTTTGTTAAAATCTCCTGATTTAATATATGGGGGACTTGGCCGATTTAGAAGCATCAGCATGCTGTTCAAATTGTTTTATTCAATAAAAGGGATTAGCTGTAATGTGACAATCTACAAGCACATGGGTATTGGTGACCGGCGATCCAGCTTTTCCATCGGCACGGGCCCCTAACACCTCTATTGGTGACCGACGAACCCATTTTTCAACCGGGACGGGCGCCAAACACCTCTATTGGTGACCGACGAATCCGTTTTTCCATCGGCACGGGCTCCAAGCCTCCCCTGTGCGAATCTCCCGCATCTTCCTAAAACAAAAAAACGACTCAAACAGCATGGCTCTTTGAGTCGTTCAAGTTATTTCGTTTTCAGCCTGTCAGTAGGCCCTTCTGTTCTTTCCTTCCACTTTTACCGGTGTGGCCAGGTATTTGATGCGTTCGAGGATCCTTGCTGCCTTGAGCTGCTCTTCTTCTCCCCGCTGGCTGTGGGTGAGGTGGTGTTCGAGGCCGCCAAGGTCAAAATTGGACGTGAAGAAAGTTGGCAGATTTTCAGCCATTCTAAACTGCAGGATGGGGCCAAGGATTTCGTCCCGCGCCCAGCTGCTCATGGTCTCCGCTCCCATATCGTCAAGCATCAGCACAGGCGTTTTCTTGATTGCATCGAGCTTTTCATTGACCGTATTGTTTCCGATGGAATTTTTCATCTCGCGGAACAGCTCGGGAACATAGACAATCATCGAACTGACCTGCTTCTTGGCTAGCTCATTGGCAATCGCCCCCAGCAGGTAGGATTTCCCGGTACCAAACGGGCCATGAAGGTAAAGCCCTTTCTGCCTTTCCTCCGGGGAGTAGTTTTGGACGAATTCCTTCGCCATTTTAATCGCCAGGAATCGTCCCTTGTCATCAAGGTCCACCTCTCCAAGCGATGCATTGAGTATTTCCTTCGGGACAAACAGGCTGCCAATCAGCCGTTCGTTCTTCAGCTTTTCATCATGCATGACCTTCCGCGGGCAACGGTCATATTTCACATCGATATATTTTCCATTGAACACAAGCTCCGGTTCATATCCCTGAAGCATATTGCGGCAGGATGACAGGCTGCTGCACTTGTCGCAGCCTTTGCTCTGGTTAATGAACTCATGCAGCTTCATCAGGCTTTTATCTACAATCTCCCTGTTGATTTCCCCCTGGTGCCTCCGCAGGAAATCCTGAACCGAAGGGTCGCTCAGCACTTCATTTCTCAGGTTTTCGTACCGCTTCTGGAAATTTTGGTTGTTGGCCAGCTTCTTCAATGTATCATTTATATTTTGCACGGCACTCACCTCCCATCCTTAAATTGTTTCAGTTCTTCTTCAAGAAGTCTTTTTTCTTTTTCAAAATCAAAATCCTCTTCTCCAGCTTGCGAATCGGTTGCCCGGCTACTGTCTTTATTTTCAAACCAGTCAGGAAGCATTTCCTTCCGCACCTGCTTTTTCCCCTGGGCTGGACGTGATTTCTTTTCTTCTGCCCAGTCGAGATACTGTCTGTGTTCCTTCTTGGCCAGCTCCATCGCCTCTTTGACGGTCTGGATTTTCTTCCGGGACCAGTGGCTCGCAATTTTTTCGATGAATGCTTTTGTAAGCTTCATATCAGTCCTGAGCATCACATAATGGACCAGTACATTGCAAACTCCCGGGAGCAGCTTTTGCTTGAACATGATGTCCTCAATCATCTGCATTTCCGATTTGGAAGGGACCGCTCCGCCCGAAATGTCAATAAGCAGCTGCCTAGGCGAAGCTGTTTCAAAGTAATGGACCAGCTTGTCTTCCTCCGTTTTCGGAACACTCGCTGCGGTTTTGAACTGCGCCGGCTGGACCCGGTCCATAAGCTGGGGAAGCTGGTCCTGATTTTCAAACTGGTACCAGTCCCTGGCCGCTTTCCTGAGCTCTTCTATATCAATTTCACTGTCCGGCGTCAAAGCACTGAGGACAATGTTTTTCATCTGGATGGCATCGATGCTGTACAGGAAGGCCAGATTGCTGATGGCTTCTTTCACTCTGGAATTAAGCGCATTTTTCGAGACGAGCGATTCATTCAGACCGCCCAGCAAAAGTTCAAAATTAAACTCGTCCGCAGGGATTTGGATGGCTTCAGGCTCCTGTCTCCCCATGAACTGCTGCCCCTCGCCCGGACCAAATTCTTCTTCCGCATCCTGATGAACCTGGAGCGTGCCGGGCGTGGCGGACACAAACACTTCCTGGAACGCTTTGGTGACTTCCGAATAACCTTCCGCATTGTCTACCGATTTATCGGCAAAAAACCGCTTTAGCCTGCCGAACTGATTCTTGCCTACTTTCCTGTACAGGTAAATATTCAGGAGCCCATCCAGGAAAAACTGTTCCGGCGTCAGCGGGGCCTGCAGTTCATATATAAACGAGCGGACATCTTCCTCATCATCCTTGACAAATGTCTTTAGAAGCCCCATTGCCTCAAGCTTAAGCCTCGCGTGATAAATATCCTTCAGGTTCATATCCAGGAGGGTCATAAGGCTATGGTGGGATGTGGATGCCGACCAAAGGCGGTTCTCCTCGAGCTCCGCCCAAAGGGTCATGTACAGACTCAGGCAGACCGGGCCCACAAGCGGCTGATACAAGAAAGTCAGCACCTTCCTGTCATATTCATGCAGCAACCCGTTCGAAGCGACAGAATAATGGTCTACAGGCAGTATTTCCTGCCAATGCTGAACCATTGTGGTCCCCCCTTTCAGAAAAGCGCAAGCACCTTGTTTAGCCCCGACCAGCATAAGACGCTCCAGAATAGAAGGCGTTTTTTGCCTTCAATTCTGAAGTGGCTTATGACTCGAGGGGCTAGGCGCTGGAGCTAGACAATAATCTAATTACAAAAGTTATGAATCATTTAAAAAAAGAGCCAAGGGTTTCCCTTCAGCTCTATCCTAAGACTGTTCCTTCTTGATCAGGTCTTTCAATTCATCAATGAACACATTTATATCTTTAAACTGGCGATAGACGGAAGCAAAGCGGACATAGGCCACCTCATCGACTTTGGCAAGCCTGTCCATGACCATTTCACCGATGTTTTCACTTTTCACTTCGGAAACTCCCTGGCTGCGCAGCTCCTTTTCAACCTCTGAAACAATGTCCTCAAGCTGCTGCAAGGCGACGGGCCTTTTCTCGCAGGCTTTAATCAGCCCTCTTAAAAGCTTTTCGCGATTGAATTCTTCCCTGGTGCCTTCCTTTTTGACAACAATGAGCGGAATTTCCTCCACTTTCTCAAATGTGGTAAACCGATAGGAACATGCTTCGCATTCCCTGCGGCGGCGAATCGATCTGCCTTCATCCACAGGGCGGGAATCGAGGACCCTGGTTGAGTTATTATGGCAAGTTGGACACTTCATGTATGCTCAGCTCCGGTATTTTCAAATATAATATCACCTGTCCGGCATAATGCCGTTTCGATACCTTCTACTCTATATTATTAAAATTGGCTGGTCTGTACAAGTACGACTATTCAGCGTTTTTGCCTGTGCCAATGAAAGTATGCGCCTTATTCAGCTTGTCGTACAGGCGCAAAATTTCCTTTTTGAGGGCCGGGTTTGCACCCGTGACCGAAAAGCGCTCTGTGGACAGATAAAAGTCGACGGCGGTTTGATATGGCTTGACGGTTATGATGGTCATGATGAGGAACGCCGGAAAACCCGCATTCACCTCGGCAGCAATTTCACCATGATCTTTCGAGACGGAGGTCACCTTCACCTTGGCATCATTCCGCAATAGGTCCTCGGCTGATTCGAAGAGCTGATTGAAGCTTGCTTTGTAATATCTTGTCCTAAGCTCATTATCATAATGGTCGTCCCTTGTTTCTGCATGCTTCTGGTAGCGTGAAAAGAAAGGTTTTTTTAACATAATCTGCTCCTAAGTATTGTGGTTACTTATTATTGTAAATAAAAAAGAGGTGTATTTCTACACCTCCGGTTAATTTTCAATTATTAAAGTGCTTTTGCCTGCTTGACTTGAACGGGACCCATGCCGCGCGGAAGTTCAATATTCTCGCGAGTCTGGGCACCAAGTGCCTCGGCAATATAATCAGCTGCAACATTTGGATTCAGGTCGCCGCATGTATAAACATCGATGCTTGCGTACCCATGTTCCGGAAAGCTGTGAATGGTCAAATGGGATTCAGAGATAATAACCACTCCGCTTACTCCCTGTGGAGCAAACTTGTGGAATGCCACCTCGCGGATTTCAGCACCTGACTTCAATGCAGCACCAACGAATGTTTTCTCGATAAAATCCATATCATTCAACTTGTCGAAATCGCAGCCCCATAGTTCAGAAATAACGTGACGTCCCATAGTTTCCATAATTCAATTTCCCCCTCTTACTTTTTTAGCTACAAAAAATGAAGTCCTTTGTTTAATGGCATTTAACTACCACGGGGGAAAGTTAGTCCAGAGAGGTCCTAACCCTTTAAGTAGCTAATTTTTACCGTCATAAGAAGTTCACGATGACTAGTATACTTTGTTTATATTTATTTTGCAACCTATGATTTGAAAATTTTACACCGATATTTTTCATCGGAAAAGCAACAGTCCAGAACGTCCCTGTTAAGGCCCAAAATCCCCCGGAAACACAAGAAAGCCTGCCTTGAATAGGCAGGCCGATTACAATCGGGTTGTTTGTCTGATATAAGGTCAGCTTACTTTGACTTTTGCAGACTGAAGGAGTTCCTGGGCAACATGTTTGGCCAGGTCGACGACACGGCAAGAGTAGCCCCACTCATTGTCGTACCAGGCAAGGACTTTGACTTTATTGGCGCCCATCACCATTGTGGACAATCCATCAATGATGGCGGAATGTGGATTGGTATTGAAATCCACCGAAACAAGCGGCTCTTCGGTAATATCAAGGATGCCTCTCAGAGGGCCATGGGAAGCAGCGAGAAAGGCTTCATTGATTTCGTCTACCGTCACTTCCCGCTTCAAGTCCACAACAAGGTCAACAAGCGATACATTGGGAGTTGGCACCCTCAAAGCCATTCCATGCAGCTTGCCTTTCAGCTGTGGCAGGACAAGTGACAACGCTTTCGCCGCACCTGTGGAAGTTGGGATGATCGATTGGCCGCATGAACGCGCCCTTCTCAGATCTTTATGCGGGTTATCAATATTCTTTTGGTCATTTGTGTAGGAATGGATGGTCGTCATCAGACCATTCTCAATCCCGAAATGTTCATCAAGCACTTTGGCAACAGGGGCCAGGCAGTTTGTTGTGCAGGAAGCATTGGAAATGACATCATGCTGCTCAAGGTCCAACGTGTCTTCATTCACGCCCATGACGATTGTCACATCTTCATTTTTTCCGGGAGCAGTCAGGATTACTTTTTTAGCGCCGGCTTTCAGATGCAGACTTGCTTTATCGCGGGAGTTGAATTTTCCGGTTGCTTCTATGACTATATCAATCTTCATTTCGTTCCAGGGCAATTCTTCGGGATTACGGCTGTTTAACAGCTGAATGGTCTTCCCATTCACAATCAGTGCATCTCCTGCTGGTTCTACATTGGCCTGAAAAATACCGTGGTTGGAATCATATTTTATTAAATGTGCCAATGTTTCAGCCGGGTAGCTGGCATTGACCGCCACTATTTCAAGATTGTCTTCAAGAATGGCCTTGCGGAATACCATTCTTCCAATTCGCCCAAATCCATTGATTGCAACTCTAGCCTTCATTTTACGGCCCCTTCCATATTAGTGTTATACTTTTAATACCTTGTATTTGCTATTAGTATAACATATTAAACCTCATTTGTGCCAAATAAATGTGCACATTTTAAAATATAGGGTATTTTTGAAAATATACCTTAAAATTGCTTCCATTATTCCGCCACCTGATATCCCCTTATGAAAAGGCACAAAAAAAGAGAACCAGCTGCGGTTCCCCTAGATGCCCCACCGGGCCAATATTTCTTTCAGCTGCTTCTCTGTTTCTGTGATTGAGCCGTTGTTATCGATGACTTCATGTGCCAGCCCAACCTTTTCCCCGAGGGGCATTTGTGATTGTATTCTGGCCAGTGCTTCTTCACGGCTGTAGTGATTACGTTCCATCAGCCGGCGCAGCTGAGTGTCTTCGTCAACATAGACCAGGAGGATTTTATCGGTCATGAACTGTAGCCTGCTTTCAAACAGCAGGGGAATATCAAGCACCACCGCTTTGGCCCCTTCCTGTTCTGCATGTGCTTTCTTGGCCAGCATCCGTTCCCTGACGGCGGGATGGACAATGGAGTTCAGGACTTTCCTTTTTTCCTCATCATTAAAGATGATACCTCCAAGCTTAGCCCTGTCAATTTCCCCATCTTCCTGAAGAATGGCTTTTCCGAAGAAACTTATGATGTCATTGTATGCTTTTTCTCCTTTTTGAACTGCAAGCCGCGCTTCGATATCGGCATCCACAATGGGGATACCCTTATCGGCAAGCATCTTTGACACCGTGCTCTTGCCGCTTGCAATGCCTCCGGTCAATCCTATGGTTAATGACATATCCTAATCCTTTCTATTCCTAAAGTTTAAAAATCCCAACAAGGATCAGCAGCAGGCCAGGTATGAAGCTGAGCTTTTGGACCCAACTGTAGCCTGAGAGGAAGATTCCTGCTTTCATCCCGCTGAATACAAAAACCGAACTCATCACCGCCGCCGCAAAAGCAAGGGCAAGCGGGGAGAATCCTAGCATGGCCGCTCCAATCCCCGCTCCAAAAGCATCAAGGGAAAGGGCGAGGCCAAGCATAAGTGCTTCAATGCCCGTTATGGTGCCCGAACGGTCGAAATCGGCGGACATTGGCTTCTTTAGAATATGAATGACGATCCCCAGTGACTGGATTTCAAAGTTGACCAGCGTCTTTTCATCCTCGCGCTCAGCTGCTTTTTCCGGGCGGAAAAATTGGTACAATATCCAGGCTCCCAAAAGAATCAAAATGAGCCCTCCAATATGCCCCGCCCAATCCCCCGGGAGGGTTGCCTCGAGGAATTCCCCAATGGTCATGGCAACCATGAGAACTGCCGCTGAACAGACAGCGATTGTAACTATCGATTTAAAAGGGATCTTCACATTTCTCAACCCATACGTAAATCCAACACTGAAACTGTCAAGGCTGACAGCGAATGCAAGTAAAAGCAATGAGACAACCTGAATCATGGAAAAGCTCCTTCCTGTCAATCGCTACGATAGTATATGGAAGAAGCCTATCCAACGTTATGCGGGATTGAGAAATGCCTCCAAAAATCCAAAGCCGCCCAATCCTTATTTTACCATCAAAACGAAAAAAAAGCCGCCTCACAGGAAGAGGCGGCCTTTGCTGGTTAATTTCCGGATTGCAGCAGCTCCCTTAAAGATTGAGCACTTTCTTCAAGGCTTTTCTTTGCCTCATCCGTAATGAAGTTCTGCTTGTTTTTCTGGTCAAGCTGCGCTGTAAATTTGTCCAGGAACTTCAGGGCATTTTTCACTGAACCTTTGCTGTAGTGGTGCTGAACCTGTTTATAGCTGTTTTGCAGCTGGGACATCAGCGGTCCTGACAGCTCGCCGTTAGCTGCATATTCAGCCAGGTCGCTTTCAAGATCGCCCATAAGATCATCGATTGATTTTGGCGGTTCAGGCTGCTGCTCATCCGCAGCCACAATTCGGCCTTCCACTGCTGGCGATACTGGACTGTTTTTTTCCAGGTATTCCACCAGAATCTCATAATCGACAATAAGCAGTTCGTTGATTCGGCCCTGGTTCTTTGCTTCCTTAAACATGTTATAGCCGTCTCCGCCATCAGCCGTAAAGGCATTGGTCGCGACAGTGTATGTTTTTTCCGGGTCAAGAGCTTCAGGGCCATTTCCAGTTTGAACTTCGACAGACCATACTCGGTCATAGGCAGGCTTGGAAGGATCATACTGGAACTTCAGGCCTGATACTTGCAGGAAAGCACCGGCAGCATTCTCAACATTGCTGACGCTGTGCTCGAGGGCAGCAAGGATTTCAGCTCCAGTCAGATCAAGCGTAACGAGCAGATTGGCAAATGGCTGAACCGTCAGTACTTCGCCCAGCGTAATTTCTCCCTGGTCAATGGAAGCACGGATGCCACCGCCATTTTGCAGGGCAATGGAAGTTTCAGGAACCATTGATTGGGCTTTTTCAAGCATAGCATCGGTGATGAGATTCCCAAGGTTGGTCTCTTTTGTCCTGACGTTGTTCCGCTCGCCATCGAGCACAACATCTGTATATCCAACCACGGTTTTCCTTAATTCATCCAGCGGTGCTTTAAATTCCTCGACTTTTGCTTTGGCTGCCGGGTCTTCACTGTATTCGGACGTTTTCAGAAGCTGGCCATTGTATTCTGTAACAACACCGCTGTCATCGAAAGTAACATTCACCAGTCCCAGGTAATTCAGATACTCATTGGCCTGGACAATGACTGTCGGCTCTTCCTTTTCCACCAGTACAGGACCTGTAAGAGTCGTATGTGAATGGCCTCCAACAATCAGGTCAACGCCATCCACTTCAGCGGCAAGCTGCTGGTCGGGAGCATAGCCAAGATGGGAAAGGGCAACGATTTTGTTAATCCCCTGCTCTTCAAGGGCTGCAACTGTCTCTTTTGCTTTTTCTACCGCATTTTCAAACAGGATATCATCGGAAGGGTTGGCCAGGATCGCTGTATCCGGTGTAGTGAGGCCAAAAATACCGACCTTTTCGCCGTCCACGTCTTTGATAATGGCAGGGTAGATACGGCCGCCATCGGCATTTTCAGCCAATTCATTCACGAAAAGCGGTCCAAGTTCAGGGTCATTGCTGACATCGACATTGGCACTGACCATCGGGAATCGCATCTCTTTGATAAAGTCGGCCAATACCGCAGAGTCTTTGTCGAACTCATGGTTTCCGAAGGTCATCGCATCATAGCCAAGCTCATTCATGAACCAAAGGTCCGCCTTGCCAAGATACTGGTTAAAATAAAGCGTACCTGAGAAAACATCGCCTACATCAACAAGCAGGGCGTCCGGATTTCCGGCACGGACTTCATTCACGGCTGTGAATAAACGCGGGTATTTTTCTACATTCGCATGAGAGTCATTCACATGCATCACAGACAGGGTGAATGGCTCGTCCTCGAATGAAAGCTGGGCAAGGACAGGATCATGGTCGCTGGCACGGCCGTGGGCTTCCATAAAAGGAGAGTTGATGTGGACAATATCAACCTCCGCACCTGCTGCCAGGTTGTTGGATACAAGGATATGGTCAAGCACTTGCGAATTCCCTTGATAGTTGTACGTGAATCTTTCCTCGGCAGGAACCATTTCAATCAAGTTGGTCAGTTCACTGCCCTTTAGTGTCTGAAGCGGAGCGGAAAACTCAAAATCATTCAGGTCTCCCATTACCACAACGTTCGCATCTTCATTTTCATTCTTGATTTCCTGTACGAAGTTGTTAACGATGCCGGCAATTTGCAGGCGCTGTGCTTCACTTCCAAGAACCGGAGGCTGGTTTTTCCCGAAGATTGGCTGGTCTCCGCCTTTGGAATTAAAGTGGTTGTTAATGACAATCACATCTTCGCCGTTAAATTCAAACTGTGCGGCAAGCGGTTTGCGGCTTGAGTTGAAAGCGGCATTGGCCGGGTCGATCCGCCCCGGATTGAGAGTCAAAGAACCATCTTCATAGCCTACTGCTTCCGTTGCACCGCCTTTCACTCCTTCAGCAAGAGTGACACGTTCAGGATTGTAGAGGAAGCCTACACGGATATTGCCGTTTGGCGCTCCGCCATCTTTATTGTCCTCGGGAGCAATATCGGTCCACTCATAGGTTGGGCCGCCGTGCGCCTCAATCGCAGCAATCAAAGCTTCATAATTTTGCGAGGCATCTGTTGTGCCAGTGCCTGTCCCATTATTGTCCTGAACTTCCACCAGACCGATGATGTCAGGCGAGTCCAGGTTTTCGACCATTGATTTGGCAATTCTATTTTTCTTTTCCGTCTCTGTTCCAACGAAGTTTTCCATATTATAGTTGGCAACCGTCAGCTTATCTTCATCCTTCTCAATTTCCGTGACAGCAGGCTGGTAGTCGCTCTCAATTAGTTCCGGAAGTTCATTTGTAAGGATTTTAAAGTTTTGGAAGGTGTATCCTACGACACCTGTAACGGTTCCATTAAACTGGTCGCCTGTCTTGGCAACAAAGTCCCTGTCGTCAAACAATAGATGTAATCTTTCAGGGTTTGCGTTATCCGGCTGAAGCGGCACTCCGCCTGGAACGGTATATGTCTTGCCTTCAACTTTTTCAGCGATAACAGGAATTTCCCCATATTTTTGCGGGCCGACGGCAATCGGATTTTCAATCGCAACAAGCATTCCTTCAATGCTTTCATAAAAATCTATCGCATCCTGCTCCGGATCAAATTCAGCGAACTGGTCATTGTCCACAATCTGGGTTGGCGGGAAGACATCCTTGCCAATGACGAGCGGTTCAGGCAATTCCTGATTGCTTGTCTTAACGGTAACACTCCCATTGTTGGCATCGATTTCGGTGGTGGCCAGGTCGGTCTCCAGCATATCGCTGTAGCCGGCGATGACCCATTCTTTGACAAGGCCGTCGACACTCACCAGGTCTCCGACTTTTGTGCCGTGGTTTCTTTTATAAACCAGAATTCCTTCTGATGTATTTGGCTTATCATCCGGTGTGGGGTCCTGGATATAAAAATTATTGGCATCATCGACATAGGTTACAATGCCTTCTACGCCCTTGACGTTTTCCCTATTATATGGGGAGTTATGACCTTCTCCTTGAATGTCTCTGATTTTAAGTCCTTCGATGCCTTCAAACGGCGGCCTGTCTGGTACGCTGCCGTCAAAGCTGTATTCAGAAGCGTTTCTTAGACCAGGCACAGAGAAGTAAGTATCCAAAGTGCCTTTTACGTACACTTCTTTTCCAAGGTTTCCTGGATTGTCAACAAGGTTTAAAGCGGTACGTACAGCTCCCGATGGAAGTTGAACCGGAAGGATTTTTGCGGGGTCTCTTTCATTCGGGTTATCTGCTATTGCGATATTTGTATTCTGACTGCCCGTAAAGGGCCCTTCAAATTGATAGTTCTTTGTTCCTTTCGTAAATCCTACGATATACCCCTTTACAATAGCAACACCTTCATTATTATTGATGGCCTGCTCCACTGTAATGTAATCTTCTGCAGCGCTTGCAGCTGGAACAGCATATCCCACAAGCAAAGTAAAAACGGCCGTCAGGATGAACCATTGCTTCTTAATCATTTTCAAAGCATTTCCCCCTATTAATAGATTAGAATGACCAATTGCCTAGAAACTTAGCAACTTGCAAACCCATTTTAGGACAAAAACTTCCTTACATCTATTAAAAATCTATAAATTTACACTAGTTTTACAATTTTAAACAAATAGTCCCGCTTCATATGTTTCAACCGCTTCCATATACCTATAAAAACAATAAAAAAGAGAGACCCAAAACCGAGTCTCTCTACCTATGGATCATTTTTGGCAAGCTGGGCAAAAATGGGTGCCTCTTCCGCCAACGACTGTTTTCTCCAGTATGCTTCCACATTTTTTACATGGTTCGTTTTTGCGGCCATAAACATACAACTCAAGTTGGAACATTCCGATCTGTCCCTGGGAGTTGATATAGGAACGAATCGTGCTCCCTCCTTTTTCCACCGCTTCCGTTAAGGTGCTGACAATTTCCCTGTGGAGCAAGGCGATTTCTCTGTCTGACAAAGAAGAAGCCAGCCTTTCGGGATGGATTCCCGAACGGAAAAGAGCCTCATCAACATAAATATTTCCTAGCCCCACAAGCACTTTCTGGTCCAGCAAGGCCGGTTTGATTTTGCGATTCGTCTTTCCCAATTTTTCAGTAAGGCTTTCCAGCGTGAAGTGTTCAGAAAAAGGTTCAGGTCCAAGGCCTGCGAGCGGCGGCTCTTCAAACTCTGTCCCTTTTTGGTAAAGATGGAAGGTTCCAAACTTGCGTACATCCTTATAGCGCAGTTCGCTTCCATCGGTAAAGTGAAAAATCGCATGTGTATGTTTCTCAACAGGAAGATCGCTTGGATACACTCCATACTTCCCTTCCATCCGCAAGTGTGAAACCAGCGCAAACTCATCGGTGTAAAAAATCAGGAATTTGCCTCTCCGGCCAATTTCCCTGATCCGCTGGCCGCAAAGAGCATCGGTAAATTGTTCTGTCACCTCAGGCTTTTTGACCATTTTCGGCCAGAACACGGAGACCGCCTTTATTTCCTTGCCGATGACCAAGGCTTCCAATGTTCTTCTGACAGTTTCTACTTCTGGTAATTCTGGCAATGTTTCTCTCCTCCGTTACTTTGCATCAAACCATGTTGGGCCATAGGAATAATCTACTTTCAAGGGAACATTCAACTCTACGGCATTCTCCATTACATCAGGAACGATTTGCTTCAATTTTTCAATTTCATCCTCAGGTGCTTCAAAAATCAGTTCATCGTGCACTTGGAGAAGAAGCCTTGTTTCCAATTTTTCTGCTTTTAGCCTGTCCGCCATCTCGATCATCGCTTTTTTGATAATGTCGGCGGCGCTTCCCTGGATCGGCGTGTTCATGGCTGTACGTTCCGCAAAGCTTCTGATATTAAAATTCCTGCTGGTGATTTCAGGGAGGTAGCGCCTGCGATGGAGGATGGTGGATACATAGCCTTTTTCCTTCGCATCGCGGACGATTTCCTCCATATAATCCTTTACGCCAGGATAACTCTTCAGGTAGGAATCTATGAATCGGCCAGCTTCCTTCCTCGTGATTCCCAGGCTTTGGGACAGGCCGTAATCACTGATTCCGTATACAATCCCAAAGTTGACTGCCTTGGCATGGCGGCGCATGTTGGACGTGACTTCATCCCCGCTCACATGGAAGACCTCCATTGCTGTTTTCGTATGAATATCCATGTCCTCCCGGAACGCCTCAATCAATTTTTCATCCTCGGCGATATGGGCAAGCACCCTTAATTCAATCTGGGAATAGTCAGCAGCGAAGATCACCCAGCCTTCTTCTGAAGGAACGAATGCCTGCCGGATTTTCCTTCCCTCTTCAAGCCGGATTGGGATGTTCTGCAGATTCGGGTCAGTCGAACTCAGCCTCCCTGTCTGGGTGAGCGCCTGGTTAAAACGGGTATGGACTTTATGCGTCGCAGGGTTGACCACCTTCTGCAGCCCCTCAATATAAGTGGATTGCAGTTTGCCCAGCTGGCGGTAATGCAGGATTTGCTCGATGATTTCATGCTTTGGCGCGAGCTGCTCCAGGACATCGGCACTTGTTGAATAGCCTGTCTTTGTCTTCTTCAGCGGCGGCAGTCCGAGCTTCTCAAACAGGATGGCACCGAGCTGTTTGGGTGAATTGATATTAAAAGCCTCTCCAGCATGGCGGTAAATTTCCTTTTCAATCTGTTCCAACTGGCCTCCGATTTCAAGACCCATTTGGCTAAGCCTGTCCATATCAAGCTTGACTCCAAGAAACTCCATATCCGCAAGCACAAGGGAAAGCGGCATTTCCAGTTCGCTGAAAAGCTCATACTGCTCGTTTTTCCTCAGCTCTTCTTCCATTTTTTCCTTCAAATCGAAAATGGCTGCTGCCTTTCGGGCTAGATGGCCGGCCAGTGCCTCTTCCTCCGGTACACGCCGCTTGGCTCCTTTTCCGTAAAAGGCTTCATCCGATTGAAGCTGATGGTATCCTTGCAGCCTTGCAACTCCAGCCAGGTCATCGCCTGATTCCGATGGATTGATAATATACGAGGCAAGGAAAACATCGAATTCAACGCCCTTTAGGTGAATACCATGATGGCGAAGGGAAACTTCGGAACGCTTTGCATCGAAAACATACTTTTTCCTGCTGCCGTCCTCCGCCCACTCTTTGAAGGCCTCCGACTTGACTGCCTTTTCAACCGGAAGAAAGTAATTTCCATTGTCATTTGAAAGCGCAAACCCAATGATATCGGCATAATGGTAGTTATCCTCCAGGACCTCTACATAAAAGGCATTCTCTTCAGAAAATAAATCCTCGGTAATGCTATCGGCAATCGTGAAATCGATGTCATTTAATTCAATATCCTCATGGGATTCGGCGAAATCCATTTTTTCCAAAAGGGAATTGAAGCCCAGTTCGCGGAAAAGCTTCATCAATTCGTCAGGCTTATATCCTTCGTATTCCAGTTCGGATAATTCAAGCTTAACGGGGGCATCACGTGTAATGGTTGCCAGCTGTTTGCTCATGACGGCCTGGTCCTTAAATTCTTCAAGCTTCTCCTGAAGCTTTTTGCCGCTGACCTTTTCAACCGAATCCAGCAGGTTTTCAAGCGAACCGAACTCCTTCAGCAGCTTGATGGCCGTTTTTTCCCCGACTCCGGGCACACCAGGGATATTATCGGAAGCATCGCCCATCAGCCCTTTCATATCGACAATTTGATGGGCAGAAAGGCCGTATTTTTCCTTAATATGTTCGGGCGTGTAATCCTCAATATCTGTAATGCCTTTTTTGGTGATGCTCACGGTCGTCTTGTCGGAACTGAGCTGTGTCAAGTCCTTATCCCCGGATATGACCTTCACTTCAAAGCCTTCTCTTTCCGCGGATGTTGAAAGGGTGCCAATAATATCATCGGCCTCATAATTTTCAAGTTCATACTGGGAAATTCCATAGGCTTTTAAGAGCTCGCGGATAAAAGGGAACTGCTCGGAAAGCTCTGGCGGAGTCTTCTGCCTCCCGCCTTTATACTCCGTGAATGTGGCATGCCTGAAGGTCGTTTTCCCGGCATCAAAAGCGACCAGCAAATGGGTCGGCTTTTCATCCTCCAAAATTCTCATCAGCATCATCGTAAAGCCATAAACAGCATTCGTATGTACACCTTTATCATTATTCAAAAGCGGAAGCGCAAAGAATGCCCGGTATGCAATGCTGTTCCCGTCGATCAAAACTAGCTTTTTAGACATGGTTGTTCCTCCTCCATCTATCAAAAAAAACCGCTAAATTTCTTCTTTTCATTCTACCATGAGAGTGAAAGGAAAGAAAAATAACGGCCTTTTATGTCCATTCTTATTCTTTTATTCCGTATAGCCCATCAGCAGGCGGGCATATGGAGAATCAGATGGCAGGACGATGACGGTATCGCCATTGATGGTCTGTTTATACGATTCAAGCGTCCTGAAGAGGGAGTAGAATTCTGCATCCTTGGAGAAGGCATCATTATAGATTTTCGCTGCCTGGCCTTCCCCGTCTCCGCGAATGAGCTCCGCATCGGCTTTAGCCTTGGCGAGGATTTCGTTTACCTCCCTGTCCGTCTGTGCCTCAATCCGGTTTTTGTCGGCATCCCCCCTGGAGAGGTATTCCTGGGCTGTCGAATGCCTTTCTGAAATCATTCGTGTAAATACCGATTTTTCATTTTCTTCGGGAAGATCCGTGCGCTTCATGCGGACATCGGTAACCGTGATTCCATAGTTGTCGTTGGCAAGGAGATCGTTGACCATCTGAGTTACACGGTCGTTCAGCGAACCTCGTGAAGATTTTTCATCATTGATGATTTCATCATAATTCAGCTGTCCCAATTCGGTCCGGATGACCGAATAAATGAATTCTTCCATCCGGGATTCCGCCGCTTCAAGCGTTCTGGCATTCGAAATCATTTTTTTCGGGTCTTCAATTCTCCAGATCGAGTAATTATCAATCAAGATCCGTTTCTTATCTTTTGTATTGATTTCAGCCTGGGATACATTGTAAGTCATTTGATACTTCGGAAGGCTGGACACACTTTGAATAAACGGGATTTTGTAGGATAGTCCTGGTTCACTTTCAATACGGACCACCTCGCCAAACTGGCGGACCACCCTGAATTCTCCTTCTTTGACAACAAATAGATTCGTTGCAAGCAAGACCAGAAGTGCAAGAAGCAGAATCAGAAGGAGGCCTATCCTTGTATAGCTTCGCCAGTTATGGTTCTTGCCGCGTTCATTGAAGTCAATAATATTCTCATCGCTCATCGCCGGTTTCACTCCCTTCCGTTGCCGGTGGTTGCTGCTGCTGGGATTCAAGAGGACGGATTGGGAAGTACTTCAACGTATTTCCGTCATCGTTCATAATGTAGATTTCCGCCCCGGGAAGAACCTGCTCGAGCGTTTCAATCACCAAACGCTGTCTCGTAATCTCGGGATTGGTCCTGTACTCGTTATAGAGAGCATTAAAGACAGCAACATCCCCTCTTGCCCGTTCAACCCTGGCCGCTTTTTCACCTTCTGCCCTGGAAATAAGGGCATCCTTCTCCCCTTGGGCTTCATTGATTTTTTGGTTGCGGTATTTATTGGCTTCATTTCTCTTTGTATTCATCGTTTCCCTTGCATCGGTCACATCGGTAAATGCCTTTCTGACATCGTCATTCGGAAGCTCGACATCCTGAAGTTTGACAGCAAGGATTGATACGCCGATATCATATTTATCGATGAGGCTCGTCAATAGTTCCCGGACTTCTCCTTCGATTTCGGCTTTTCCGGATGTGAGCGCGTCGTCAATCTTGGAATTCCCGATAATGCTCCTTACAGAAGCGGATGTGGCGTCGTAAAGAATCGTCTCTGGCTCGCTCGAGTTGAACAGGTATTTCTGCGGATCGGTAATTTTCCATTGAACGACCAGGTCTGCCAACACTATGTTTTCGTCCCCTGTAATCATCTTTGTTTCATTAGGAAAGCTTTTAATTTCTCCATCTTTTTGTTCATAGCCAAACTGAAGGCTGAACGTCTCTTTCGACAGGATGTTCACTGATTGGATTGGCCATGGCATCTTAAAATGAAGACCTGCCCCTATAATTCCTTCTTCCGCCTTGCCAAACGTCAGTATAACAGCCTGCTCTGATTCATCGACTGTGTACCAGGTTGTGAATGCCGCCAGGACAAGAATGGCACTGAGGATGACGGCACCAATTATGACGTACACTTTCCTTAAGCTAGTCACATAATCCCCTCCCTTATTCATATATCTATAGCTGTTTCTACGACTATACTCCTAAGAAAGTTTCATTTTTTTACACCTCTGGATAAAATTATTAAGGATTGATAATGGCCAAATTAAAAAGCCGCACCCTGAGTGCGACTTCCTATTCTATGCATTTTTTAATAACCTGAGGGTAAAGGTTGTTCCCTTGCCGACCTCACTATCCACTTCGATGATGCCTTTATGGGCCTCCATTATATGTTTAACAATCGCCAAACCAAGGCCGGTCCCACCCGAATTCCGGCTCCGGGCCTTGTCGACACGATAAAACCGTTCAAATATCCGCGGAATCTCTGATTGTTCAATTCCCATTCCTGTGTCGACTATTTTGACCACTGCATGATGCTCATCTTCGGACAAGAAGATTGTGACACTTCCTTGCTTCGGGGTATAATTCAGCGCATTGCTTAGCAAGTTGATAAAAACCTGTTTCAGCCTGTCCGGATCGCCCGGAATAACCACTTCCCCTTCCGCATCCATTTCCACGGCAACCTGCCTTTCCTCCGCCTTCCCCTTCAGGATCGCCATTACATCCTTTATCTGGCTGTTGAGATTGACATCGGTGATATTCAGCCTGAATCCATGCTGTTCGATTTTGGACAATTCAAGGAGGTCCTGAATGAGGGACTGAAGCCTGTCACTTTCCTTAAGGATAATCGATAAAAATGCTTCAAGCGCGTCTTTGTCATTCATTGCCCCATCAAGAAGGGTCTCCGAAAACCCTTTAATTGAAGTAATCGGGGTTTTTAATTCATGCGAGACATTAGCCACAAAGTCCTTCCGCATCTGCTCAAGCTTCTTTAATTCGGTAATATCATGGAAAACGAGGAGAACTCCCTTCCAGACATTATCCATCCCAAAGATTGGCACTCCATAAACTTCGAAGTGACGACGGTGTATTCCAATCGGCAGGACCAGCTGTCTGCGGGTCTTTTGCTCAGTCATGAAAATCTCTTCAATCAGTTCGTTAATTTCCTGGTGCTCAATGACTTCATGATACAGCCGGTAAAGATGCTCCCTCGGGTCTGCCTGAAACAATTCTTTATATGGGCGGTTAATGAGATTGATATATCCCCTGCTGTCTATCAAAATCAGTCCGCTCCCCATGTTTTCAATTAATGCTGTCAGCCTGTCCTGCTGCATTTCCTGCGTTTTTCGAAGCTCCTGAAGATTTCGGGCCAGAATATTGATGGATGCGCTCAGCATCCCCGTTTCCCCATTTCGGTCTTCATACGTCCTTGCCCGGTAATTTCCTTTTGCCAGCTCAATTGCTACATTGGTTGCCGATTCAATCGGCTTGGTGTACCTTGAAGCGATTTTTATACCCAGCATGAGAATAACCGCAAGAGCAAGCCCCAGGCTGATTGTAAGAATCCACCATATTTGGCTGTATGCCTGCTTAATTACGCTTACTTCCGTTGAAAGGAAAATATGGCCTTCCAGCTTGCCTGCATAATGAACCGGTTCCCAATAGTATTGAACCCCCCCTTTTTGGAAGGCTCCTCCTCCCGCTCCTTCTCTCTGGGCTATGGCTTCGGCAATGGTTCCCCTATGCCATTCCGGGCTGGCTCCGGCGGCATTTCCTCCCGTATCAAGGATGATTCCGCCGCCATCATCCATTACCGTAAAACGCGCATTAAGAATTTTGCTCATTTCTTCCATTTTCCTGGCATCCAGGGTAGCCAAGCCGCCATCATCTTCAATGACTTCCGTAATGATACGGGCTTCCTTTTTCAGCCGCTCATGAAAATTATTAAGATAATGCGTTTTGAATAATTGGCCCAGCAGGATTCCCAACCCCAGCAAAACAGCAATGATCAATGTAACCAATGCGAAAAGCAGCTGTGTCCTGTTTGTCATTCTCCCTTTGGCTCCTCCAGCTTATAGCCAAGTCCGCGAATCGTTTTTATGTAGACAGGTTTTTTCGTATTATGTTCGATTTTATCTCTTAAATGGCTGATATGTACATCGACAATCCGTGAATCCCCGGCAAAGTCATAATTCCAGACAGCACTGAGAAGCTGGTCCCTGGTCAGTACCCGTCCCTTGTTTTGGGCTAGATATACAAGCAATTCAAACTCCTTTGGGGTGATTTCAAGCAGCTTCTCCATGAAGAAGGCTTCATAGGAGTCGGGTATGATCCTAAGATCGCCGATGCGTATTTGTCCTGAAGATTCTTCTTCTTCAGCCGTGGGTCCAGGCTGTATTTGAACCCTGCGAAGGATGGCCTTTACCCTTGCAACCACTTCCCTTGGACTGAATGGTTTAGTCATATAGTCATCTGCCCCCAGCTCAAGGCCAAGGACTTTGTCAAACTCATCATCCTTGGCGGTGAGCATCAGGATGGGAGTTTGTACCCTTTGCTGCCGCAGATGTTTACAGACATCCAGACCGTCCAGCTTCGGCAGCATCAAATCAAGGATGATCAGGTCAGGATTTTCTGTCAGAGCGAGATTCTTGCCCTCTTCTCCATCCATCGCGGTCAACACTTGGTAGCCCGCTTGCTCGAGGTTGTATTGAAGCAACGTCAAAATGGATTGCTCATCATCCACTACCAATAGCTTTTTCATTGTTAGCCTCCACTGAATAAATATTTATGCTTGGTTACTTCTACCATTATAAACGAAAAATTTACAACCACTAAAAAAAGATACACCAAAGTGTATCCTTTAATCCAATCTTTACAATAGCTTAACATTAGGTTAAAAGTTCTCCAATGCCTGGCCCTCGTCCCTTTGAATAGGATATGGAGGGCAAACAAGAAGCGTCCCTCTCAGGACATCATCATCCTCTTCATTCGTTGCCGATACAGCAATCTGAACGGTGTGGCTGCTCCGGCTGATTTCTGTCACTTCAAATAAAAACTGGACAGTGCCGTAATGGTATACCGGTTTTAAAAACTCGATATCCTGCCGTAAAATATAGCTCCCGGGGCCCGGAAGGTACTTTGAGACCGCCGAGGTAACAATTCCCGTCAGCATGATCGATGGCACAATCGGTTTCTTATGCGGAGTCTGGGATGCGTAATCATGCTGGATATACAGAGGGTTTGAGTCATTCGTCAATCCAAGATAAAGGAGCAGGTCCTTATCCTCAATTTTCTCGGTTAATGTAAGCTTCTCTCCTACAGAAAACTCCTGAATGGTTCTCCCAAGCTTCCGCTTCTTTCCAAGCAGCATTGCAGCTTTCCCCCTTAAAAAATCTATACATACTATTATTTGCAAAAAAATCGGGGAAAATCCCCGATTTTTTCCAGATTGCCATTAAGCCAGTACATCCATGACATTGCGTACTGCTTGTGCCGATTTATCCAGTGCGGCTTTTTCTTCATCAGTGAGCTCCAGCTCAATGACTTTTTCAATCCCGTTTGCTCCAAGGATGGTAGGAACACCAAAGTAGATTCCTTCGTATCCATATTCCCCTTCAAGGTAAGCGATGGAAGGAAGGACACGGCGCTGATCCTTAAGGATCGCCTCAACCATTTCGACAAGTGAAGCAGCTGGTGCATAATAAGCGCTGCCATTGCCTAGCAGGTTGACGATTTCGCCTCCCCCTTTTCGGGTACGTTCGACGATTGCATCGAGCCGCTCCTTTGGAATCAAGGTTTCCAGCGGGATACCGCCAGCATAGGAGTAGCGGACGAGAGGAACCATATCGTCCCCATGGCCGCCAAGGACAAAACCAGTGATATCTTTAACAGAAAGATTCAATTCCTGGGCAACAAATGTCCTGAAACGCGCACTGTCAAGGACACCGGATTGGCCGATTACCCTGTTCTTGGGAAATCCGGACTCTTTGTAGACCGTGTAAGTCATTGCATCTACCGGGTTGGTCAGCACCACGATATGGCAGTCAGGAGAGTGCTTTACGATTTCCTGTGTAACACTCTTCATGACCTTTTGATTGGTCTGGACAAGGTCATCACGGCTCATTCCGGGCTTGCGTGCAATTCCCGCAGTGATCACGACCACATCGGAACCGGCTGTGTCTTCATAATTGGACGTGCCGGTGATATTCGAGTCAAACCCTTGTACAGGGCTCGCTTCCAGCATATCAAGAGCCTTTCCCTTTGTCGGATTCTCCATTTGCGGAATATCGACCAGCACAACATCTCCCAATTCCTTCTGGGCCAATAAAAAAGCCGTTGTCGCTCCAGTGAAGCCGCCCCCGATGACAGAAATCTTTTTACGTTTCAATGACATAGTCCCATCCTCCTAAAACATTTAATAATCTATTAACTGTAAAAGCACAGCCAGATTCCAACGTTTTATACACAGGGGGCTATCCATGCGTTGAATAGCCCCCTTTGATGAATTATTTCATGTTCTTGATTAGTTCGTCACCGAATTCGGAGCATTTTACTTCGGTTGCTCCATCCATCAGGCGGGCAAAGTCATAAGTGACGACTTTGGAAGCAATTGTTTCCTCCATTGATTTCACAATCATGGAAGCAGCTTCTGTCCAGCCAAGGTGTTCAAGCAGCAATACGCCTGAAAGAATGACAGATGATGGGTTCACCTTATCCAATCCTGCATATTTTGGCGCAGTTCCATGCGTAGCTTCAAAGATTGCATGTCCTGTTTCATAGTTGATGTTCGCTCCCGGAGCGATTCCGATTCCGCCAACCTGTGCAGCAAGCGCATCGGAAATATAGTCTCCATTCAGGTTCATGGTCGCAACAACATCGAACTCTTTTGGACGTGTAAGAATTTGCTGAAGGAAGATGTCGGCAATTGCATCCTTCACGATGATTTTGCCAGCAGCCTCGGCATCAGCCTGCGCTTTGTTTGCTGCATCTGCTCCCTGCTCATCTTTAATTCTGTCATACTGTGCCCAAGTGAATACTTTATCACCGTATTCCTTTTCAGCAAGCTCATAGCCCCAGTTCTTGAATGCACCTTCAGTGAACTTCATGATATTGCCTTTATGTACCAGTGTAACGGACTTGCGGCCTTCTTTAATCGCATATTCGATCGCTGCACGCACAAGACGGCTTGTTCCTTCTTCGGAAACCGGCTTGATTCCGATTCCTGAAGTTTCAGGGAAGCGGATTTTGTTAACGCCCATTTCATCTTGCAGGAAGCTGATCAGTTTCTTTACTTCATCCGAACCTTTTTGGTACTCGATCCCTGCATAGATATCCTCTGTGTTTTCACGGAAGATAACCATATCTGTATCCTGTGGGCGTTTAACCGGGGAAGGAACACCTTCGAACCAGCGCACAGGACGCAGGCAGACAAACAGGTCAAGTTCCTGGCGCAGCGCTACGTTCAGGGAACGGATTCCGCCGCCGATAGGAGTTGTAAGAGGTCCCTTGATCGCAATCAGATACTCGTTGATTACATCAAGTGTCTCGGAAGGAAGCCATTCTCCTGTTTGGTTGAATGCTTTTTCTCCTGCCAGGACTTCTTTCCAGACAAGCTTGCGCTCACCTTTATATGCCTTTTCAACAGCAGCATCCAGTACTCTTGATGCGGAAGCCCAGATGTCGGGGCCTGTTCCATCGCCTTCAATAAATGGAACAACCGGATTGTTTGGTACGTTTAATACTCCATCTTTTACCGTGATTTTTTCACCTTGTGTCATCTCTCTATCTCCCTCCATAATATCCCAAAATGGAAGGCCGGCGGCAATGCACCTAGCCTTCCATATTTGCAAAAGCCCTGCAGCATGATAGGTCATGATGCCAGTCTGCTTTCGTACTATTCTATTAGAACAATTTTTTTGAAAAAAGTAAAATGTTGCGAATCTATCAGCCTCTAAGCTCGACTGCAACATAATCCTGTTTGCCAGGACCATTGTATTCCGCACGCGGACGGATCAGGCGATTATTCTCGTATTGCTCCAGAATGTGGGCAAGCCATCCGGAAACACGGCTCACAGCAAAAATCGGCGTGAACAGGTCATGGTCGATGCCAAGGCTGTGGTATACAGATGCAGAATAGAAGTCCACGTTAGGCGGAAGCTTTTTCTCGCCGGTAACAATTTCTTCAATCCTTGTCGACATCTGGTACCAATGCGGCTCGCCTGTAAGTTCAGTCAGCTTTGCGGACATTTCGCGCAAGTGCTTGGCGCGCGGGTCACCCTGGCGGTACACCCTGTGTCCAAAGCCCATGATTTTTTCCTTATTATCCAGTTTTTGACGGATATATGGTTCAACATTTTCAAGGGTGCTAATTTCTTTCAGCATCTTCATGACAGCCTCGTTCGCACCGCCATGAAGAGGACCTTTCAGGGCGCCAATCGCGGCAGTCACACCGGAATAGACATCGGATAAGGTCGCTACACACACACGTGCAGTGAATGTGGAGGCATTCAGCTCATGGTCCGCATGAAGAACCAGCGCTTTATTCATCGCTTCAACTGCGACCGGCTCAGGGTCTTTTCCTGTCAGCATGTAAAGGAAGTTGGCTGCGAAGTTCAAATCTTCCCTTGGAGCAATCGGCTCAAGACCTTTGCGGATACGGGCAAATGCTGTCACGATTGCCGGCATTTTTGCCTGCAGGCGGATGGCTTTGCGGTAGTTTGCTTCCTCATCCATCTGGTCTGCTTCCTCATCGTAAAGCCCCAGCAGGGAGACA
Organism: Mesobacillus campisalis; assembly: GCF_000986785.1. GTDB lineage: Bacteria > Bacillota > Bacilli > Bacillales > Cytobacillaceae > Mesobacillus_B > Mesobacillus_B campisalis. Next base: position 99,828 of record NZ_LAYY01000008.1, read on the forward strand.
GCTGTCCTGAGTGCTGCCATTGGATGGACCGTATCGATCGGGTACATTTTAAAGTGCGCAAGCACCTCTTCCGGCAATGCCATATTGCTGGCAAGCTGCTGTTTCAGTTCTTCCAGCTGGGCGCCTGTAGGCAAAGTGCGATGCCATAAAAGGTAGATTACTTCTTCGAAACTTGCGTTATCAGCAAGATCATCGATGTCGAACCCTACATATGTAAGTGTGTCATCGATGATGGAACTGATCGAGGAGGTAGTTGCCACTACTCCTTCAAGACCGCGTGTAACTGTCATACAAATCTCTCCCTCTTTTGAATATTTTCCCCATTCTTTTCTATTTTCATAGCTGAAAATGGAATGCATCTGCCAAAAACACGAAATTTCTGACTCTTTTAAAAAATACAGTCCTTTTGCCGTCCTTCCTGACTTTCTCGTTCCATCGAGCGGTTGCTCAACCAACGCACAAAAAAAGAAAATGCTTACATTATTGATTAAGGAAAAACCCGGATTACGGGTATGGGACTTATAAAAAAGGAAGGGCTGGTATAATTACAAGTCCTATTATAAACAATTCTCTGACATTTGTGAACGAAAAGTACTTAAAAGACAAAAAAATTGTTATTTCACAAAAAAACCATTCATCATTTCGATGATTTTCATCGCTGCATAAGCTATTCCCGCACCAATCAGAGGACCTACAGCCACGCCCTTGAATAAGGAAACGGACAAAACCGTCCCAAGGACAAGAGCAGTGGTAATATGAGGATCTTCCGCGAGCAGGGTTACCCCTCCCTTTGCAAGCAGGGCGACAAAAATTCCTGACAAAAGGGCGACCCATGCATATGGGGACCTGAAAGCCGCTGTCAAATCCTTGAAACCGACGTCTCCGCTTGCGATGGGAGCCAGGACGGCAATTGTGATGATGGTCACTCCCCAGTTTATCCCTTTTCCCTGCAGGAACGAAAACACCTTAGAATCTACTCCGAAAAGCTTTAGTATAAAAAGAACGGCAACTGCAATAATCAAAGATTGGTTTTTTACAATCAGGGCGATTGCCAGCAACAGCCCTAAAAACAGAAACGGTTCAATCCCCATTTTTTCACCCTTCCATAGCAATGTTATTTTAACATAACTTAAAATCTATCCACAAAAGATTCGCCTTCATCCTGCCTGCTGCATGTAATCCCCCTTTTTCGCAAGAGAAGGAGTTTTCCCTCTTCCTGGCGAATGTTTCCTGTAACTTCTCCATATGTATTACATTAAAGGCGTTATTGGCCAAGCTAATCCAATGAAGGTAGTGGGAACGATATGAATCCAATTTACGCAAGCAGAGTATTGAGAAGTGTTCTGGTATTATTTGTTTTTATTTCTGCCATCCTCTCCATTTATTATTTATCCAAAATTACCTACCCATTTATCATTGCCATTCTGATTGCCTTTTTTATGAATCCCATGGTTGATTTTTTTGAAAAAAAGGCAAAAATGCCGAGGGGCCTTGCCGTGGTTATTTCTTTATTCCTTATTGTCGGCCTGTTTGCCGGACTGATCACCCTCCTGGTTGCCGAAATCGTCTCTGGAGCAGAGTACCTTGCCCTGGTGGTTCCCAATCATGTCGAAACTTTGGTGGATTTTCTCGAGCAGCTGTTTGCCGCCCAGGTCATCCCGCTTTACAACCAGCTTTCAGGGCTGTTTAACAACCTTGATGTTGGCCAGCAGGATACCATTTTGCAAAACATCCAAAGTGTTGGTTCCCAGATTGGGACAACTGCAGGAAATTTCATTCAGGGATTTTTCGAGAAGATACCAGCCATCCTTGGCTGGTTCCCTAATGCGGCTACCGTCATCATTTTTTCTTTGCTTGCCACTTTTTTTATCAGCCGGGATTGGCACCGACTGTCCACTTTTGGAAGATATTTGCCCAAAAAGGCAAAGTCCAGCGGAAAAACAGTATTTGCCGATTTGAAAAAGGCCCTGTTCGGTTTTATCCGGGCACAGCTGACGCTTATTTCAATTACTACGGTCATCATTCTTATCGGCTTGCTGATCCTCAAAGTGGATTATGCCATCACGATTGCCCTGGTGACGGGAATCGTTGATATCATCCCGTACTTGGGGACAGGGGCCATATTTGTTCCATGGATCATTTTTGAAGCTGTAGCCGGCGATATGGCCAGGGCCCTTGGCCTCGGGATCCTTTATGTTGTTGTACTTGTCCAGCGCCAGCTCATGGAGCCAAAAATCCTTTCATCAAGCATCGGCCTGGACCCTCTTGCAACCTTGGTCAGCCTGTTTGCCGGGTTCAAGCTGCTTGGCTTCCTGGGATTGATTGCCGGGCCTGTCACCCTCGTCATCATTACGACATTGCACAAAGCCAATGTTTTCCGCGATTTATGGGAATACATAAAGGGCAAGGAAGAGAGGCCTTTATGATATATGGCGGCAATGCAGGCCGAAATAAAAACGCCAGCATATCAGCTGGCGTTTTTATTATCTAAAAATGGTGATGGATCCCTTATCCAATTTTCTCTTCAGGAATCTATACAGACGCGCCTTGAAGAACTTTCTTGTTGGCGGAGCGAGCAATAAGAACCCAATTGCGTCCGTGACGAACCCAGGAGCCAGCAGGAGCGTCCCTCCGACAAGGATGCAGACTCCGTCAAGCAAGGCATCTCCCGGCATCATGCTCCTTCTTAGATTGTCCTGAAGCTTTTGGAGTGTCGCCAAGCCTTCTTTTTTAGCAAGGTAGGCGCCCAGGACCCCGGTCAGGATGATTAAAAGGACCGTTAACGGAACGCCAATCGTCCTTCCCGACCAGATCAGAACCCCTATTTCAAGCGCCTGGACCACAAGGATGGCGAGAAAGAGATATCTCATCGCTTACAAGACATTTGCATGGCCGTTAAGGATTACCCCTCTGCGGGCATCGACCGTAATCTCCTGGCCTTCCTGGAACAGTTCCATTGCATTTTCGACACCGACAATTACGGGGATTCCGACATTCAGGCCAACGACAGCCGCATGGCTGGTCAATCCGCCTTCTTCGGTAATCAGGGCCGCGCATTTTTCGATGGCAGGAACCATCTCCCGGTCAGAACCGATGGTGACCAGAATGCTGCCAGGAGTTACCTTATCCAGAGCTTCCTGGGCATTGCGGGCCAGGACCACTCTTCCGAATGCAGACTTGCGTCCAATTCCCTGGGCTTTCGCAAGTACATCTCCCACCACATGGATCTTCATCAGGTTGGTTGTACCTGCTTCTCCAACAGGAACCCCAGCAGTGATTACCACAAGGTCGCTATGCTTCACCAATCCGCTGTTCATGCTTTCCTCAACCGCATTATCAAGCATCTCATCGGTTGTTTCAGCTTTCTTGCCAAGCTGCGGATAAACGCCCCAAACAAGGGCAAGGCGGCGCAATACAAAGTCATTTGAGGTGACAGCAACGATAGGAGCCTTTGTCCGGTATTTGGAAATCATCCTTGCTGTATGGCCGCTTTCAGTCGGCGTGATAATCGCGCTGACATCAAGGTTTAATGCTGTATGGGCAACAGACTGCCCAATGGCATCTGTAATGCTGTGTTCTGTGTTTTTGCTTCTTTCTGACAGAAGGTCTTTATGGTTAAGAGCCTGCTCTGCACGGGAAGCGATATTATGCATCGTCTGGACAGCCTCTACAGGGTAGTGGCCGGCAGCTGTTTCACCGGAAAGCATGATTGCGTCTGTCCCATCGAAAATCGCATTGGCTACGTCACTGGCCTCCGCACGAGTCGGCCTTGGGTTGCGCTGCATGGAATCAAGCATTTGCGTCGCTGTAATAACCGGTTTGCCCAGAATGTTGCATTTTTTAATCAAATCTTTTTGTACCAGCGGAACTTCTTCAGCCGGAATCTCAACGCCAAGATCACCCCTCGCGACCATTAGGCCGTCAGAAACAGCAAGGATTTCGTCGATGTTGTCGACACCTTCCTGGTTTTCAATTTTAGGAATGATGTTGATGTAATTGGCATTGTTTTTTTCAAGAAGCTCGCGGATTTCCAGCACGTCGGCCCCTCTGCGGACAAAGGAGGCAGCAATGAAGTCTACACCTTGCTCGATTCCGAACAGGATATCCTGTGCATCTTTTTCGGTAATGCCTGGAAGTTTAACCGAAACTCCAGGAACGTTCACACCTTTTTTATTCTTCAGTGTTCCGCTATTAAGGATTTTTGTCCTGATTTCCTGGCTGGCACGGTCAAGGCTGATTACCTCAAGGCCAATAAGCCCGTCATCCAGCAGGATTTTTGCACCGGAATGGACATCCTCAATCAAACTGTCATACGTGACCGAAAACTTCTCTGTTGTTCCGAGAACTTCTTTCATGGAAACGATGATTTCGTCGCCGGCCTTAAGTTCAATTGCACCATTTTCCATGTTGTGGGTACGGATTTCCGGTCCTTTTGTATCGAGAAGGATTCCGATGTTTTTCCCAGTTTTCTCGGCAGCTTCGCGGATATTTTTAATCCGCTGGCCGTGTTCCTCATGGTCTCCATGGGAGAAGTTCAGGCGTGCCACATTCATGCCTGCCTCCATTAGACTGGTAAGATTCTCGATACTTTCACTAGCTGGACCAATTGTACATACAATTTTAGTTTTGCGCATTTATTGCAACCTCCTGGTTTGTGACAAATTAAATTGAGAGTTCTTTTGAAAGCTTGTATAGATTCATATCAAGGTTGTGCGGCTTGCCCAGAGCCTCGATAATGTCGTAATCAACCATTTCATTTTTTTCGATTCCTACAGCACGTCCGCCTTTTCCTTCAAGCAAAAGCTCTACGGCGCGCGCTCCAAGCCTGCTCGCGAGAACGCGGTCTTTTACAGTAGGGGAGCCGCCGCGCTGGACATGGCCAAGCACCGTTACCCTGGTATCGAAGTCCGTTTCTTCTTTGATGATCCGCCCAACCTCATATCCGCTCATGACACCTTCAGCCACAATGATGATACTGTGCTTCTTTCCGCGTTCCTGGCCTTTTTTGAGCCTCAGGGCAATATCCTTGATATCATGTTTTTCTTCCGGGATCAGGATGGTTTCCGCCCCGCCGGCAAGGCCGGACCATAGCGCGATATCGCCGGCATTCCTGCCCATAACTTCAATGATGAACGTTCTCTCATGGGAAGACGCGGTATCCCTGATTTTATCGATTGCATCGATTACCGTATTCAAGGCTGTATCAAAGCCGATTGTGAATTCAGTACCAGAAATATCGTTATCAATCGTACCTGGCACCCCAACACAAGGGAATCCTTGCTCAGTCAGAGCTTTTGCTCCCATGTAGGAGCCGTCTCCGCCAATAACGACAAGCCCATCGATGCCATGTTTTTTCAACTGCTGGATTCCCTTTTGCTGGCCTTCGCGCGTTTTGAATTCCTCGCTTCTTGCCGACTGGAGGAAAGTTCCGCCTCTATGGATAATGTCACCAACAGAACCCAGTTCCAGTTTTTGGATATTCCCATTCATTAAACCGGCATAGCCACCGTAGATGCCATGTACCTCCACATTATGATAGATGCCCTTTCTGACTACTGCTCGTACTGCCGCATTCATTCCCGGAGAGTCTCCTCCGCTGGTCAGCACCCCAATTTTCTTCATAGCCAATCACCTCGTTAAAATGTCCTATATGTATGCCCTATCTGCAGTCAGCATCCCTGCCCTTAGTTTGGACAGGAACACTTGCCAATATTTCTAAAATACCATGAAGGATGGTCCATCTCAACTTAATACTGGTGTTTTAGTCCATAGACGGAATAATAAATAAACTGGAAGCGTTTTATTAGTCTTAACGCCATTCTTATTGTTAAAACCACAAAAAAGAAACGTGCCTAGTTTGGCACGTTTTTAATTTACCCCGATGTACTCATTAAAAAACGAATATTGGCCAATCATCTTATATTTTTTATATCGATGTTCAACCAGCTCTTCTGCCGAGAGGCTGCACAACTCTTTGAAAGATTTCTTTAAAACGGCCTCTATTTCCTTCGCCTGCCCATCGACGTCCTTATGGGCGCCACCCTTTGTTTCAGGAATGATTTCATCAATCAGGCCGAGTTCCTTTAAGTCAGGTGCCGTTATTTTCATGGTTTCCGCTGCTTTCCTGGCCAATGAGGCGTCCTTCCAAAGAATGGAGGCCGCACCTTCAGGAGAGATGACCGAGTAGGTGGAATTCTCCAGCATATGGATATGGTTGCCGACGCCGAGAGCAAGCGCTCCGCCGCTTCCGCCTTCCCCGATGACGATGCAGACAACGGGAACTTTCAGCCCCGCCATTTCAAACAGGTTCCGGGCAATGGCTTCGCTTTGTCCTCGTTCTTCTGCCGCTTTTCCCGGGTATGCACCCTTTGTGTCAATAAAGCAGATAATCGGCCGTTTAAACTTATCTGCCTGTTTCATCAGCCTTAATGCCTTGCGGTATCCTTCCGGATGGGGCATGCCGAAATTCCGGCGGATGTTTTCCTTTGTATCCTTGCCCCTCTGATGGCCTATTACAGTCACAGGCAGGCCATTAAACTTGGCAATGCCGCCCACAATGGCTTCATCATCACCAAAGGTACGGTCCCCATGGCATTCAAAAAAGTCGTCAAACAGCCTTGAAATATAATCCAGCGTCGTCGGGCGTTCCGGATGGCGCGCAATCTGGACCCGGTCCCATGGCTTTATATTTTCATAAATTTCCCTTTCGAGCTTTTCAAGGCGAGCCTCCAGCTTTTCGATTTCATCTGTAAAATCGACATCTGTATTCTTTGTATATTCCTTCAGCTCCGTTATTTTTTTCTTCAGCTCAAGGACTGGTTTTTCAAATTCTAAAGCTCCTGCCAATTCAATTCCCCTCCCGGTGCATGGATTTCCAATATCGCTCCTACTTTTTCACGAAGATCCAGTCTGGAAACAACGGCATCAAGCTGCCCATGCTTCAGCAAAAATTCAGAGGTCTGGAAATCCTCCGGAAGCTCCTCGCGAATTGTCTGCTCAATGATCCTTCTTCCGGCAAAGCCAATCAACGCACCCGGCTCGGCAAGATTATAGTCCCCCAGGGAAGCAAAGCTTGCTGACACACCGCCTGTTGTAGGATGAGTCATAATGGAAATGATCAGCCCTCCATTGTCGCTGAATCTCTTCAATGCGACACTTGTCTTGGCCATCTGCATCAAGCTTAAGACACCCTCCTGCATCCTCGCTCCGCCAGAGGCTGTAAAAATGATGAAGGGGACCCTCAATTTGTCTGCCATCTCAATCGCAAGGGTGATTTTTTCGCCAACGACGGAACCCATGCTTCCCATGCGAAAACTGGCATCCATAATCGCAATGACTGTGTCCATTCCCATTACTTTTGCCTTTCCGGTGACAATCGCCTCATTCAACCCGGTCTTCAGCCTGTCCTGCTCAAGCTTTTCTTCATAGCCGGGAAAACCAAGCGGGTTATCTGATTTCATGTTGGAATCGATTTCGGCAAATGTCCCGCCATCCACGAAACTTGCGATTCGCTCCCTGGAATTCATCTGGTGATGGTAATCGCAATGGAAGCACACTTTCAGGTTTTTCACCAGCTCTTTGGTGTACATGATTTTTTTACAGTTTGGACATTTTGTCATAATCCCTTCCGGAACATCCTGTTTGGCACTTTCGGAGGGTATTGTGGCATATTTTTTCTTCTTTGTTTTCGTAAAAAGATCTTTCAGCAAGGTGTAACCTCCCTATTTATTTTGAAAAGACTTTGCGCTGTTGCTGCAAAAGTGGCCAGACCACTGAGTTGGAAAATATCAGGCCTGCCTTTTGGCTTCCACAAGCCTGTCCTTTACTATAGAACATCCGGGAGGTGATTTTTGTTGATTGGTGTCGTCAAACCTCCGACAAATTCCGGAGCTTGCGGTAAGCAGCCTCCACCAAATTCTCATTTCCCTGTGCAAGGGCGTCGGCTAGCTCAAGATATTGCTCCTTAGTCGGCTGGAATTCATGAGTGTTCAAAGAATGGTAATAATCTTTCAATATCTGCCAAATCCTGTATATGAGATGATTATCTGCCAGCATGGCAATCTTCCCGAAAAACCGGTCATCATCAACGTTATGCTCAGCCACCCATTTTTTTAAACTGCTGAATTCCTTTTCACCGTTCTTCATGAGGGCGATCTCAAGACAATCCCTTTCCACAAAATGCTTTGTTTCAATAACATCGGCAATTGCTTTTTTATCCTGGAGGATGAAAGTACCCAGCAGCTGGACGAGCTGGTTCCCGCGGAAATCCCTTATATAGGTTCCCTCTCCGCGCCTGGTTTCAATCAACCCAAGAAGTTCAAGGGCTCTTAAAGCCTCACGAACGGAAGAGCGTCCGGCATTAAGACGCTCGGACAGCTCCCGTTCTGAAGGAATTTTATCGCCAGCCTTCAAGCCGTCTTTTTCAATCATGGCTCTCAGCTGGCGGACAATTTCAATGTAAACCTTTTTCGGGCTATCATCACTGGTAATGGACAGCCTCTCATTCACCTTTTTCAATAATTGACAGCCTCCGCGTCCGTTCCTTAACTTCCTCCGGATCCACTTTGATTCTGGCAACTCCCGTCTCCATCGCTGCTTTTGCCACCGCTGCGGCAACCTCTGGCGCGACCCGCGGATCGAATGGTCCGGGAATGACATAGTCAGCGGAAAGCTCCTTCTCACTAATCAATCCGGCAATCGCTTCAACCGCCGCCACTTTCATTTTTTCATTGATATGTGTTGCGCGCACATCCAGTGCACCACGGAAGATCCCAGGGAAGGCAAGGACATTGTTTACCTGGTTAGGGAAATCGGAGCGCCCTGTTCCAATCACCTTGACCCCTGCAGCCTTTGCTTCGTCCGGCATGATTTCCGGCGTAGGGTTGGCCATTGCAAAGATGATTGGGTCCGGATTCATCGTCTGAATCATTTCGGGCGTTAGGGCACCCGCTGCGGAAACACCAATGAATACATCTGCACCCTTAACGGCCTCGGCCAAAGTGCCTTTAACGTTTTCCCGGTTTGTATATTTTGCCACCTCGGCTTTGATGTCGTTCATCCCCTGAGGCCGGCCCTCATAGATGGCACCCTTCGTGTCACACATAATAAGGTCGCGGACACCATAGGAATACAGAAGCTTGATGATCGCAATTCCGGCTGCCCCTGCCCCATTGGCGACCACCTTTATCTCATTCATCTTCCTGCCTGTGATTTTCAAGGCATTCACAAGGCCGGCAACCGTCACGATCGCGGTTCCATGCTGATCATCATGGAAAACAGGGATATTGGCTTCCTTTTTGAGGCGTTCTTCAATGACAAAGCAATTCGGCGCCGCAATATCCTCAAGGTTGACTCCGCCGAATGTTGGCTCCAGCAACTTGACCGTCTCAACGATTTTATCAACATCGGTCGTGTTCAGGCAAATTGGAAAAGCATCCACCCCCGCAAAACTTTTAAAGAGTACAGCTTTTCCTTCCATAACCGGCAGCGATGCCTCAGGGCCGATATTCCCCAGACCAAGAACCGCTGTACCATCGGAAACGACCGCCACCATATTGCCTTTCATCGTATAATCATAGACGGTTTCGGGCTTGTCATAAATCTCCTTGCATGGCTCTGCTACTCCAGGAGAGTAGGCAAGACTCAAGTCCCTGGCATTCCGGACGGGAACCTTTGATCTTGATTCCAGTTTCCCTTTGTTCGAACTATGCATATGCAATGCTTCTTCTCGTAGTGTCAACTAAAGTCCACTCCCTTTTCTGATTAAAAGAAGGTGCTCATTCTGTTTTACGAAAATCTCAAGGTGGTCAGACCACGGTTTCTTTTAAAATCAATATAACATATTCCATTAACTTGTAAAGACTATTTTTTGAGGACAACATACTCGGACCCAAGGAAAATGCGGAGCTTTTGAAGACATTCCCCGCTTCCATCCACTCTGTATTCTTCACTAAGCAAAATGGTCTTCTCTTTTCCAGCGTAATGGAGAATAACGGGATAGCGGCCCGGATGCTTTTTCAATATAGCTTTCAGCTCATTTAATTTTTCCGCACTCTGAAAGGCATCCTCGATTTTAAGATAGAGTTTCGGCTGTTTTCCGCCAAAGGGAGCTTCCTCGTCCACATCCAGCTGCTCCCCGATAATGAACTGGAGCTTTCCTGCCCTTTCCTCCACTTTCCCTTCAAGCAAAAGGACGCTTCCTTGCTTCATTACATGCCCCAGGCGCTTATATACGACCGGAAAAGCCACGGCCTCCATGTCCCCGCTTGGATCACTCAAGGTATAGAAGGCCATCGCCTCTCCCTTTTTTGTCCTGATTTTCTTTTCCTCTGTTACATATACTCCTGCCCTCGTCCGTTCCCCAGGCCTCAAATCGGCAATGTGCCGTGCTCCGGCAGCCTTCAATGCCTCCTCCATTATTGAAACGGGATGTGTGGAAAGATATAGGCCGAGCACTTCTTTTTCATACGCCAGCATCTCCTTCACTGGAAGGGGGTCGACACTCACATACTTAGGCTTCAGCTTGAATTCCGGGTCGTGAAATAAATCGAACTGCCCTGAGTCATCCGGTGCCATCAGCTGGGCATGCTCAATGGCGACGTCCAGGGTGGCTAGAAGGACAGCACGGTCCTGGCCGAATTCGTCAAACGCTCCCGAGTGGACGAGCGCCTCCAGTGTTTTGCGGTTGACGGACTTGGAAGGGACCCGGAGGCAAAAATCAAACAGGTCGGAAAATGGCTTTTGCTTTCTGGCCCTGAAAATCTCCTTAAGGGGAGACAGCCCTACACCTTTAATCGCCCCCATGCTGTAGCGGATGCCGCTTCCTTCTGCCTCGAACCCAAAACCGCTTTTATTGACAGAAGGAGGAAGAAGCTTGACTCCTTTGTGGGAAAGCTCCCTGCTGTACTGGGCAATCTTTGATTCATTTCCTGCTGATGATGACATCAGCGCTGCCATGAAGAACAGCGGAAAATTCGCTTTCAAATAGGCCAGCTGGTAAGCAATGAAGCTGTAGGCAACAGCATGGCTCCGGTTGAACCCATAGTTGGCGAACTTCACGATCAGGTCATAGACTTTATTCGCCTCTGGCTCGGTGTACCCCTTCTTCATTGCGCCCCGGACAAAATGGGTCCGTTCCCGATCCAGCACTTCTTTTTTCTTCTTGCTGACAGCCCGGCGCAGCAGGTCCGCTTCACCAAGCGAAAATCCTGCCAGTTTGGAAGCAATCTGCATGATTTGTTCCTGGTATACAATGACTCCGTAAGTATTCTCCAATATTTCTCTTAGGTCAGGGTGAGGATATTGTATCGGAGACCTTCCATGCTTGCGGTCGATAAACAGCGGGATATTTTCCATCGGGCCTGGGCGGTACAGAGCATTTACCGCCACAATATCCTCAAAACGGGAAGGCTTAAGCCTCACTAATACCTTCCTCATCCCCTCGGATTCCAGCTGGAAGACACCGGATGTGTCGCCTTTTCCCAGGAGCTCGAAGGTCTTTTCATCATTTGGCGGTATTTCCTGGATATTCAGTTTTCTTCCTGTTTTCCTGCGAATCGACGAGAGGATGTTTTCAATCAGTGTCAGATTCCGCAGTCCCAGAAAATCCATTTTCAGCAAGCCCGTTTCTTCAAGATGCTCCATCGAATATTGTGTCAAAAGAATTTCCCCGCTGCCTGCCTGGACCGGAACGAGATTGGCCAGGGGCTGTTCGCTGATGACTACTCCTGCTGCGTGCGTCGATGTATGGCGGGGCAAGCCTTCAAGCTTCAAGGCTGTTTCAAACAGTCTCCGCTGCATGTTTGATTCCTTGACAAACTCCCTGAGGCCTTCCGATTCGCTGTAGGCTTCTTTCAGTGTCATTCCGAGCCGCGAAGGAATCAGCCTCGACAGCCTTTCCAGCTCTTTTGTATTCAAACCGAAAGCCCTGCCGACATCCCTTGCAGCCGCCTTGGCGGCAAGGGTGCCGAAAGTGACGATTTGGGCTACGTGCATATGCCCATACTTTTGCGCCACGTACCCAATCACTTCATCCCGGCGATGATCAGGAAAGTCAATATCGATATCAGGCATGGATATCCGTTCAGGGTTGAGGAAGCGCTCGAACAGCAGTCCATGGCTGATCGGGTCCACATCAGTAATATAAAGGACATAGGCCACGATCGAACCTGCGGCCGACCCCCGTCCTGGTCCGGTTAATATCCCGTTATCCCTGGCAAACTTCATGAAATCCCAAACAATCAGGAAATAATCGCTGAAATTCATTTTCTTTATGACTGACAGTTCATAGCGGAGCCTGTCAAGATGCTCCCCGGAAGGTTGCCGATAACGGTTCTTTAGCCCCTTATGGCACAGCTCATCCAGCAACTGCCCGGCAGTCTTCCCCTCGGCAACGGGATATTTGGGAAGATGCCTGCTTTCCAGGTCCACCAGTACATTGCAGCTGTCGGCAATTTTAAGCGTACTCTCCAGGGCATCAGGGTATTCCGCGAGCAGTTCCGCCATTTCGGAAGGCCCCTTAAAATAGAATTCCTCGCTTCCCAGCTTTTCGCGTCCCTCTTCCTCAAGCTTCTGCCCATTTTTAATCGCCAAAAGGCATTCCTGGGCAAAGGAATCATCTTTGTTTATGTAGTGGACTGCATTCGCGGCCGCGATTTGGAACTCTCCCATAGCAGCAAGCTTAGCCAGCTCCTCCACCATTTCCCGCTGCCCCGGAAGGCGCTGGTCATGGAAAGCTAGATAAAACCGCTCCGCCCCAAAGATCTCCCTGTACCGGTCCGCTGCATTCCTTGCCTTTTCATGTTCGCCAGCAAGAAGAAGCTGCTCTATCTCTCCCTCCATGCCTGGGGTTAGCGCAAAAAGGCCTTTTGAATAATGTTTCAGCCACTTAACAGGAATGCCGCCTGGGGCTTTGGTCTGGATCGCACTCGAAATTTTGATCAGGTTTTGGAAGCCTTCATTGTTGGCTGCAAGCAGGACCAGCGGAAAGGCTCCCTCTTCGCCTTCACTGGCCACATCCGCCGTCAGTCCAAGGATGGGCTTCACTCCCTGTTTCAGGCATTCTTTATAGAAAGCCACGGTTCCGTACATGACGTTCCTGTCGGTCAGCGCTACAGCGGGGAAGCCCTGCTCCTTTGCGGCCAGGACAATCTGCTCCACGGTTGCCGTACTGGTCAACAGGCTGTAGGCACTGTATACATGCAGGTGAATAAACGACATGATCTCCACCCCCTCAAAGTGTTTTTCTACTTACAATTATAGGTCCTCCCTCAAAAAAAGAAAATATGTTCTCCTTTTGGGCCGGAAGTTTTATCATAAACAATGGTATATGTCCATAGGATGTATGGAGAATGTATCTTTGTCCAAAGGGGACCTAATATGTATGAACCAGCCTTTTTTCGCACATCTGTTTGAAAGCTACTTTATTGCACTTGGTGTATTGCTGGGCGGGTCACTCATTGGCGGCCTTGCCTCGTTTCTGACCGGCCAGCCCCTCCTGACCCAAATACTGCGGATATCGGATTTAATCAGGATCTGGGCAATCATCGCAGCCATTGGCGGGACATTTGATACTGTATATAGTTTCGAGCGCGGTCTGATGGATGGAGAGACCAAGGATATCTTCAAGCAATTTTTGCTAATCCTCTCTGCAATGGGCGGGGCGCAAACCGGAGCTGTCATCATCAAATGGTTGACATTGGAGCATGTATAGCCATGAGAATTCCGCCTTATTACCGCAAGCCTTCCTGGCAGCGTTTCTTTGCAGGCATGGCCATCGGCGCGTCCTTAAGCTGGTGTGTTTTCCTCTATATGCACGGAGTCATGATGGAAAAAAAGTCCGCTCTTATCAGCAAGCAAAAAAAAGATATCGCCAACCTGGAAAAAGATATTAAAATCTGGCAGGACGATTATAAAGCTTTGAATGAAAAAAACCTGGAGCAGCTGACCATACAGGAAATCACCATAAAAATTACAAACGGGAATAAATACGAATTTGACAGATTGGGAATGTATGAGGCAGAAGAAGAGATTAAAGATGACTTGAAGTTTTTTCTTGCCAAGGACCTTGATTTTGTCTACAAAAGCAGGGACTTAATTGAAAAGATCATTGAGAACAAAGTTATTCCCATGAACGGCAAGCGGTACAGGCTGGAGATTTCCTCCATGTTCATCTATACAACCGTCAACATCCAGCTGAAGGTCCACCTTGATGAATAATAACAGCCCTGTGGCACAGGGCTGTTTCTTTCTAAAAAAAGTATAACTTAGTTAACTGTCCAGCTCCAGCGCCTAGCCCCTCGAGTCATAAGCCACTCCAGAATTGAAGGCAAATAACGCCTTCTATTCTGGAGCGTCTTATGCTGGTCGGGGCTGGGCAAGGCGCTTTCGCTTTTCTTATTTACACAGCTCAATCAAATCGGCAATGACCTTTTCGGCTTCTTCCCAGGCATGGATGGAAGCACCCGAAGCAAGCGGGTGGCCGCCGCCACGGTACTTGCGGGCAAGTCCGTTGATGACCGGACCCTTTGAACGCAGCCTTACCCTTATCTGGTCATCTTCTTCAATGAAGAATACCCACGCTTTTATACCTTTCACATTGCCAAGCACACTGACCAGAAGGGATGCGTCGGATGGCCTGACACCGTATTCTTCCAGTAATTCCTTCTTCATGACCACCGCCGCAGCGCCATTCGGAAGCAGTTCGAAATTCTGCAGCACATACCCATTCAATTTGATTACGTTAGGCTCCAGCTCATACATCCGGTCAAATAATTCCGTCCGTGAAAATTTGTAGTGAATCAGCTCGCCGGCATAGGCGAACGTCTTCTCCGTTGTACTCGGATAAAGAAACCGGCCTGTATCGCCAACAATCCCGGCGAACAGCAGGCGCGCCGCTTCGTCGGAAATCTTAAGCCCGCGGTCCTTGAACGTTAAATAGAATTCATAAATCATTTCGCTAGTGGAACTGGCCTCCGTATTGACCCACAGGAGATCTCCATACGGGTCCTCGTTTGGATGATGGTCAATTTTCACAAGCTTCGCTCCAAGCTTGTAGCGCCCATCGCAGATGCGTTCCTGATTGGCGGTGTCGCACACAATCACAAGGGCGTTCCGGTAGGCTTCATCCGGAATTACGTCGAGCCTTTTCATGTAGTGCAGCGTTTTTTCCTCTTTTCCGACCGCATACACCTTCTTTTGCGGATAGGATTCCTTCAGGATTTCAACAAGTCCTCCCTGCGAGCCGTACGCATCAGGATCGGGCCTGACATGACGGTGGACGATTATCGTATCATAATGTTCAATGGCTTCAATAATTTGCTCTTTCATGCGTCAAACCCCTTCGGCGGTAAAAATTGTTAATTCATTAATTATAATCACTTAAAGGAAAAATGGAAAGAATTCAGTCTGTCTGGTGGCATTTCCTGAAAAATACGTTAAAATAAGAGAAGATTTTAAGTTTGGAGGAACCTGAAATGCCATTACTTGTCTTTTTCATTGTGATTTCATTTTCCATGTATGTATTTTATAAGATTAAATATGTCCGTTCTTCCCGGCCGGTCGAAAGGAAATGGCTTTCTGCCAAGTCCAGCATCGCCCTTGGCCTTTTCGTTGCCCTGTTTGGCGTGAACCAGCTGTTTTTATTTCAATCCGCTGTCACTTACATTGTGGCCGGCATCTTTATCGTCATGGGCGGGCTCAGCGTCTTTGCCGGCATAAAGGCCTACCAGCATTACCTGCCATTTGCGATAAAGGAAGCTGAAGAAGCATAAGAAAAGCGGAAGCGCCTTGGTCAGCCCCGACCAGCATAAGACGCTCCAGAATAGAAGGCGCTTTTTGCCTTCAATTCTGGAGTGGCTTATGACTCGAGGGGCTAGGCACTGGAGCTAGACAGTTATCTCTTTTACCAAAGAAGCCGTTTTTTTACCGGCTTCTTTTTTACTGCTCAGCCCGAACTTTGCCTGTTTTCCTAATGCCTGTCGATCAGCTGGCACACCATCATGGCCTTTCCTACAAGCACACCTTCGCTATGGACCTCAACATCCATCTTCCCGAACTTTCTCCCCACCTCAAGGATGCGGGGGTATATCTCCAGAACACGATCGATTTGCACAGGTTTAATAAAATAGATCGTCATGTTTTCAACGACAAGATCGCCTTTCTTATATCCCCTCAACACCCGGTTGGCCGCTTCGGTAACCAGGGTGGTAAACACTCCGTAGGATATGGTTCCAAGGTGGTTGGTCATCTGCGGTGTAATGGTGCAGCGGAAAGTACTTTCATCCTTCAGTTTCCCGCGTGAGACCACCAGCTGGCTTGTCACGGTATCGTCAAGCGTTTCGCCAACCTGGGGCTGCCGCTGAATCATCTGCAGGGCTTTCAGGACGTCCTGGCGGCTGATCATTCCCTGAAGCTTGTTCGCATCATCCACAACTGGCAATACCTCAATCCCTTCCCAGACCATCATATGGGCGGAGGAAGCGACGCTTGTCTTCTCGCTGACCGTCATCGGCTGCTTGGTCATGATTTTTTCAATAGGAGTCTCCATGTCGTCTCCCATGATATCCTTTGATGTCACCATTCCCTGTACCTTCGTGTTGCGGTCGACAACCGGGAAACGGCTGTGGTTGGTCTCCTCCTTCAACCGATACCAGTCCGATACTTTATGATCAGTAGTGAGATAGGCCGTTTCTGCAAGAGGCGTGAGAATATCTTCAACCAGGATAATTTCCTTCTTGATTAATTGGTCATAAATGGCACGGTTAATCATTGTGGCAACCGTGAACGTATCATAGCTGCTTGAGATGATAGGAAGCTGCAGTTCATCGGCAAGTTTTTTCACATGTTCTTCCGTGTCGAACCCCCCTGTGACCAGCACAGCAGCCCCCGCCCGCAATGCCTGCTCATGGGCCTTATCCCGGTTGCCGACAATCAGCAGGTTGCCTGCACCGGTATAGCGCATCATTGCTTCAAGCTTCATCGCCCCAATCACGAACTTGTTCAAAGTCTTGTGCAATCCAGACCTTCCGCCAAGCACCTGGCCGTCCACAATGTTCACCACTTCCGCATACGTCAGCTTTTCGATATTCTCTTTCTTTTTCCGTTCGATCCTGATGGTGCCGACACGTTCGATGGTGCTGACGTATCCTTTGTTTTCGGCGTCCTTGATCGCCCGGTAGGCTGTGCCTTCGCTCACATTCATGGCCTTCGCGATTTGGCGCACCGAAATTTTCTCCCCAATCGGAAGGTCATCTATATATTGCAAAATTTGTTCATGCTTTGTAGCCAAGACTTTCACCCTTTATAATTTAAGTTTGCGTACGCAAAAACAATCATCCATCTTATATTATAAAGTGAAAAAAGCCTTGGTTCAAATTGATTTGACGCAGCCCGAGCTTATCTGGCAAGCCCCCGGGTCCGTTCCCTGGCTGGCTTCGCCATTCCTTCCCCTCTCTTTGCCATTTTCCTTTTCGGTGTATACAGGTATGCAGACAGATTTCCAGCTACTACACAAAAGGCAAGCATCAGCCACGCTGCGGCAAACAAACCGTCACTGCCTGCCGAGAACGACATCCTCGGCACAGCGAAATAAAGCATGAGTCCACAGAGCAGCAGGTATAAAAGGTATCGATTCTTTTGCATTGTTTCCTCCCCATTTAATTAAGGCTTGTTTTATTTCTATGCATAAAGCCTAAAAAAAAGCCTCTTTCCCCCTGGAAAGAGCAAAAAAAACTGCCTCGCGAATACTCGCGGGCAGTTTATGTTCCGTTTATAATTCCAGCTGCTGTCCCGGTTCAAGCAGTACTCCATTCTTTTCTTCAAGAAGGTCCAGGAATTTTTGCGGGTCCTGTTTTATTGGCGGGAATGTGTTAAAGTGGATCGGCACCACCTGCTTCGCCTTGATGAATTCCGCCGCCACGGCAGCATCCTCAGGCCCCATCGTGAAATTATCCCCGATTGGCAGGAAGGCCAGGTCAATCCCATGGCGCCCAATCAGCTTCATATCCGAAAACAGGCCAGTATCTCCTGCATGATAAATGGTCTTGCCTTCTGCCATGACAAGGACGCCGGCAGGCATTCCGCCATAGATGATCTGCTGATCTTCGGTGGCATATCCTGAGCCATGGAAAGCCTGGGTCATTTTTACCTTCCCAAAGTCAAACTCAAATGCGCCTCCTATATTCATCCCATGCGTGCGGACTCCTTGCCATCCAAGATATGTAGCCAAATCGGCATTGGTAATGACCAGCGCGTCGTTTCTTTTGGCAATTTCTACAGTATCACCAACATGGTCATTATGGGCATGCGTCAAAATGATATAGTCCGCTTTGACTTCCTCTGCATTTAAATCAGTCAGGCTGTTTCCGGTAATAAAAGGATCAATTAAAACTGTTTTTCCTCCCGTCTCCAGCTTCACTACTGAGTGTCCATGATAAGAAACTTTCAACTTCATCTCTCCTTTGCTTTTAGTCTCCTTACATACTTCCATAAAAATAGGAAGAACCCTTCTCCTGTATACCCAAATTTTCCACTTCTAAAAGTTTACTTTTCCCGGGCCAGTTGCTACGCTCAGATAGAGCGGCAGTAATTGCTGAACAGAAACTCAGGATAATGTGAAGAGCTGGAGGGAAAATAATGAATAACCGCATTAATGCACTAACAGAGTGGATGAAAGACCAGGGAATCGGGATGGCTTTTCTCACCTCCCCGGAAAATGTATTTTATTTAAGCGGATTTTTAAGTGATCCGCATGAACGATTGCTCGGAATCGCTGTATTCCAGGAAGCCGAGCCTTTTTTGATTTGTCCCGGGATGGAGAAAAATGAGGCAAGAAAGGCAGGCTGGGAGTATGAAATCATTGGCTACAGCGATACAGACTCCCCATGGGAACTAGTTTCAAGAGCCATCTCTTCAAGGGCAGAAGCTGTACATAAAACAGCGATTGAAAAAGAGCATATGAATGTGGAGCGCTATGAAGAAATGAAAAAGCTTTTTCCGGCAGCCGAATTTGTCCCGGCCGAAGATAAGCTTAGACAGCTGCGCCTGAAAAAGGATAAAAGCGAGCTTGAAAAAATCCGCCAGGCTTGTGAGCTTGCCGACTTTGCCATCCAAACAGGTGTAGAGGAGATCAAAGAAGGGAAAACCGAAATGGAAATCCTGGCTGCCATCGAATACGCCCTGAAAAAAAAAGGCGTCCGGGAAATGTCGTTCTCCACCATGGTACTTACCGGCCAAAACGCCGCCTCGCCGCATGGCACTCCTGGCGAAACCAAAATTAAAAAAGGCGACCTTGTCCTCTTTGACCTCGGTGTCGTCGTGGACGGCTACTGCTCTGATATTACCCGGACTGTTGCCTGCCATGACATCGGCACCGAACAGGAAAAGGTCTATCAGGCTGTCCTTGATGCCCAGCTAAAGGCAATTGAAGCAATAAGGCCCGGAACGCCATGCTCCAAAATTGATCAAACGGCCCGCAGCCTGATTGCCAAAGCAGGCTATGGAGAATATTTTCCGCACCGCCTTGGCCATGGCCTTGGCATTAGCGTACACGAATTCCCTTCCATCACGGAAACGAACCCGCTCCTTATTGAAGAGGGTATGGTCTTTACAGTCGAGCCGGGTATCTATATACCTGGACTTGCAGGAGTCAGAATCGAAGACGATATTGCCGTCACCAGGACAGGAATTGAAGTGCTGACAAAGTTTCCGAAAGAATTGCAAATCATTAAATAGAGGCTATGGCCTCATTGCCCAAGCAGCTTAGGACGGTCGGACGAAGAGATTTTACATTTGTTCAAATGGTTCTTTACTTATGTTCACCCACTTGATATATTATTGAAGTAACTGCTATCACAAGATAAAATGCAGGAGGAATAAGCATGACAAATTCACTGGCACAAATGATTGACCATACACTGCTTAAATCAGATGCAACGGAAGCCGATATTGTAAAATTGGCCGAGGAAGCAAAAGAACACAAATTTGCCTCTGTCTGTGTTAACCCGGCATGGGTAAAAACAGCTGCAAAAGTTCTTAACGATGTTCCCGAAGTAAAAGTCTGTACTGTCATTGGCTTCCCTCTGGGCGCATCCGCTTCAGAAGTAAAGGCGTTCGAGACGGAAAACGCCATTAAAAACGGTGCCGGAGAGGTTGATATGGTCATCAATATCGGCGCTTTGAAAGGAAAGCAATACGATGTTGTTGAAAACGATATCAAGGCAGTTGTGGATGCCGCAAAAGGAAAGGCGTTAACGAAAGTCATCATCGAGACATCCCTGCTTACCGACGAAGAAAAAGAAACAGCCTGCAAGCTCGCTGTTAAGGCAGGCGCGGATTTCGTTAAAACTTCAACAGGATTCTCGACTGGCGGCGCTACTAAAGAAGACATCGCCCTCATGAGGAAAGTCGTCGGTCCATCCATCGGCGTAAAAGCATCCGGCGGAGTCAGAAGCCTGGAAGATGCCCAAACGATGATCGAAGCCGGTGCCACGAGAATCGGCGCAAGCTCCGGTGTGGCCATCATGAAAGGACAAGCGTCTAATAGTTCTTATTAAAAGAAAAGCGGAGCCGACTGCTCAGCCCTGACAGGCATAAGACGCGCCTGAATAGAGGCGTTCTTTGCCTTCAATTCAGGAGTGGCTTATGACCCGAGGGGCTAGGAGGCGCAGCTGGACAAAGAAAAGCGGAGCCGACTGCTCAGCAGAACAAGCATAAAAAAGAAGCTCCGGGTAAGCCGGAGCTTCTTTTTTATCCTCGTGCAATCAATGTAGTTGTCAATACAGGAACTACCTGCTTCTTGCGGGAAACAACGCCCCTCAATGTAGCCACATTGTCTTCCAGGCTTACACTGAAAGCTTCCTCAACGGCTCCAGCCTGGTTTCCAAGTGCCAAAGCGGCAGAATCATTCGTCAGGATATCGGTAATAACCAATAGGAACAAGTCGAGTTCCTTCTCGGTGATGACCCTTGTCAGCGCATCTTCAAGCTCTGCCTTGCGAACCAATACATCATTCACATCCACTGTGTTAACCTGGGCGATTTCCACTTTAAAGCTTCCCATGCTGAATTCCTTGGCATCAAGTGAAATCAGCTCTTCAATGCTCTTGCTGCTCAGGTCTGCCCCTGCCTTCAGCATGTCAAGGCCGTAGGTTTCCGCCTCGACGCCTGCGATCTCGGCAAGTTCCTTCGCCGCAGCTATGTCCTGCTCGGTGCAGGTTGGCGATTTAAATAAAAGGGAATCGGAAATAATCGCGGACAGCATAAGGCCTGCCGTTTGGCGATCGGGCTGCAAATTGTTTTCCTTGAACATTTTATTCAGGATGGTCGCTGTGCATCCTACTGGCTCCACACGGAAATAAAGCGGGTCACTTGTTTCAAAATTGGCCACACGGTGGTGGTCGATTACTTCAAGAATGCGGACTTTTTCAATGTCATTAGCGCTTTGCTGGCGCTCATTATGGTCAACCAAAATGACATTCTGGGTTTGTTCCGCAATGTTTTCAACAAGCCGAGGCTCTTCCGCCTGAAAGTAGTTCAGTGCATAAGCCGTTTCTCCATTGATTTGTCCAAGCCGGACAGCCTCCACATTTTCACCTAGCTGTTTCTTTAGGTTGGCATAGGCAAGTGCTGAACAAATTGAATCAGTATCAGGGTTCTTATGCCCAAAAATCAGTACATTTTCCATCAAGACACTCCTCCATATTCACGGCTGCTATGTACCTTCGTGCTGCAGCCAGCTTTCATTCTTCATAAATTATAAATTATCACTAATTATCATTTTCCACAATGTCCTCAAGCAAAAAAGATTCAGTTTGCACTGAATCTTTTATATTGGTGTTACACCTGCCCAAGCAAGGTCCTTGCATCGGTATATTGGAGATTCTGCGCCTCGGCAACAGCTTTGTAAGTGACATGGCCGTTCAGGGTATTGAAGCCTTTTAAAATGGCTTCATTTTCGAGGCCTGCCTGTTTAAAGCCTTTATTGGCAATCTGGACGGCATATGGAACCGTTACATTTGTCAAGGCAACGGTCGAAGTCCTCGGCACGGCGCCAGGCATATTGGCTACAGCGTAATGAACAACGCCATGCTTTTCATATGTTGGATTGTCATGTGTCGTAATCCTGTCTGTCGTTTCAAATATTCCGCCCTGGTCAATTGCAATATCGACAACGACGGAGCCTGGGGTCATTGACTTAATCATTTCTTCGGTCACAAGCCTTGGTGCCCTCGCCCCCGGAATCAGCACCGCACCAATCACCAGGTCTGAATCCTTCACAGCCTGTGCAATATTATACGGATTGGACATCAAGGTTGTAATGTCCTTGCCAAAGATATCATCAAGCTGGCGGAGCCGGTCGGGATTCAGGTCAATGATGGTTACCTCAGCCCCAAGCCCGACTGCCATCTTCGCTGCATTCGTCCCTGCGACTCCCCCGCCAATGATTGTCACCTTTCCTCTTTGAACTCCGGGAACACCTGCCAGAAGAATTCCCTTGCCGCCATGAACTTTCTCCAGGAATTGGGCGCCGATTTGCGCTGCCATCCTTCCTGCCACCTCACTCATTGGCGTCAGAAGCGGCAGAGCCCCGCTGGGCAGCTGGATGGTCTCATAGGCTAAGCCGACGACCTTTTTATCTGTTAACGCCTTTGTCAAAGCCGGCTCTGGCGCAAGATGCAAATATGTAAATAAAATCAAGCCTTCTCTAAAATATTGAAATTCCTCAGCCAGCGGTTCTTTTACTTTCATCACCATCTGTGCAGACCAGGCTTCCGCGGCACTGCCCACAATTTTGGCACCCGCCTGCCCGAAATCTTCATCTGTAAAGCCCGAGCCCGTGCCGGCACCACTTTCAATCAGAACCTCATGGCCAAAGCGCACAAGATTTACCACTCCCGCTGGTGTCATAGCAACCCGATTCTCGTTGTTTTTAATTTCTCTAGGTACTCCAATACGCATGTGTATTCCCCTTTGCAAAAATATAAAAACATGTCGTGCTGGTACTTACAGGATAAAAAAAACCTTTATGAAAAGGCTTATTAATTTTATTTTAGTTGGTAAAATAACGAAAAACAAGCTGGTTTTCCAGCTTGTTTCCGTTTTAGTCTTTTTTTCGGCCCGGTGCCCTTCTCTGCGCTTCTGCCGGGTCAATCACTCCGCTGTTGTAAGAGTCCATGATTTGTCTGCTCGTTTCAGATGCAGCCTGGTCATCAAACTGGAAAGAAAGACGATTCTGTCCACGTTTTTCCATCCCCACTCCTCCTTTCTGTCCTCCTTATTGTTCGCCAGTTTGTAACAGCCATACCGAAATCCTTCAACTTCCTTATTGTATAATTAAGGTAAGGAGGAGATGAACAATGGGACTCAAATATAAGAATGTTTTAGTTGCCGTTGACGGATCCAAGGAAGCATCATGGGCTTTCAAAAAAGCCATCGAGGTTGCCAGGAGAAATAACGCAAAGCTTTTCATGACACACATTATCGACTTGCGGACATTTGCCACAGTCGAAGCCTATGACCGGACGATATCCGAGCGAGCCCGGCAATTTGGTGTAGAACTTCTCGAGAACTATAAAAAGCAGGCACTGGAGTCCGGGGTCACAGATGTAGCCTACGAAATCGACTATGGCTCTCCAAAGGTAAAAATCGCCAAGGATATCGCCAAAAAATTCAACGTCGACCTCATCATCTGCGGGGCCACTGGAATGAATGCCGTCGAAAGATTCTTTATCGGCAGCGTCTCCGAACACATCACCCGCTATGCACCATGCGATGTGCTGGTCGTCAGGACCGAAAAAGATACAGATTGAACCTTTCAGGCCTGGCAGCTGGTTGTCAGGCCCTTTGTTCCGAAATTTCAATTGAAATGGACGTGAGTTTTTGTTTTTAAATCCCCGCACTGTTTCAGATGAGTTGGAAATTCTACGGCACCTGAACGTCCGCATGACCCTTCCCCCAAAGGAAATCCAATCCCTCAGCCGGCTGGAAAAAGGCTTCCATGGAGAACTGGTTTTTGACCAGTGGCTCACGAACCTTAAAGTGGAAGTCATCATCCTTAGTGACCTATTGTTTGAGGTCCAAAAGACCAAATTCCAGATTGACAGCCTGGCGATCACACAAGACAGACTTTATTTATCCGAAGTCAAGAATTTTGAAGGTGACTACTTATACGATGCCGAAAATGATCGATTCTTTATTTGCTCCGGCAAGGAAATAACCAATCCGCTTCACCAGCTGCAAAGATGTGATACGTTGCTTCGCCAATTGCTCGGAAACCTGGGTTTCCAGTTCCAAATCGTCTCCCTTTTAGCCTTCGTGAACCCCGAATTCACCCTATACCAACTTCCCCGGGACCTGCCAATTGTTCTGCCCACGCAATTGAATGGATTTATAAAAAAAATAAATGGCGCTCCTTCCAATCTACACAGCCGGCGGCACAGGGTACTGGCTGACCAATTACTCTCAAGCATTATAAAAGAATCCCCCTACCCCAAACTTTTTAAGTATGAGTACGGGCAGCTGCGAAAGGGCATTTATTGTAAGATGTGCAAGTCGTTTAAACTTATTGTGAGGGGGAGTGTGCTTATATGCAATAAATGCAACTGCCAGGAAAGGATTGATCAAGCTGTAGTGCGCAGCACCTACGAGTACAAGCTTCTATTCCCTACTGAAAAAATAACGGCAAAAACTATAAAAGAATGGTGTGCGATTATAGAATCCGACTGGATTATAAGAAGAACACTTAAAGAGACCTTTATGGCAAGAGGAAATGGACAGTGGACATATTATGAATGAAGGTGCTACCTTGATTGACGCAAATTCTTTAAGATTCTCGCTCTTTTTTGCGCCAAGAGCTCTGATTAACGCATTTTTTCCAGGATCCACGCTTCTTTTTGCGCCAAGAGCCTTGATTAACGCAATTCTTCCCGGATTCACGCTTCTTTTTACGCCAAGAACCTTGATTAACGTAATTCCCTCGGGATTCTGGCTTCTTTTTGCGCCAAGCACCTTGATTAACGTAATTTCTCCAGGATACACGCTTCTTTTTGTGCCAAGCCCCCCTGCCTCCACTAGCTTAATCAAAAATAGAAAAACCACGCAGCCCCCAGCTGCGTGGTTCCCAACAATCTTTTACTACTTCAATAGCTTCTTTGCTTTATTAATTTGCGCGGTGACTTCGGCAAATCCGGTGCCGCCTGCAGAGTTTCTGCGGATGACGGCATTGCGCGGGTTGAGCGCTTCGTATATGTCTTCTTCAAACAGGGAGCTGGAAGCCTTGTACTCTTCAAACGGCAGGTCCGCCAGGTAGCAGCCACGGTTGATGCAGTCGAGGACAAGTTTCCCGACGACTTCATGGGCTTCGCGGAATGGCAGGCCTTTGGCAGCAAGATAATCCGCAAGTTCCGTTGCGTTGGAAAAATCCTTCCGGACACTTTCTTCCATTACCTGCTCATTCACTGTCATCGTTTCCACCATTCCGGAAAAGATCTTCAGCGACCCTTTTACCGTTTTAACAGTATCAAACATTCCTTCCTTGTCTTCCTGCATGTCCTTATTGTAGGCAAGCGGCAAGCCTTTCAGAACGGTTAGCAGGCTTACAAGCCCTCCGTAAACGCGTCCCGTTTTCCCGCGAATCAGTTCGGCCATGTCCGGATTCTTCTTCTGCGGCATGATGGAGCTTCCGGTTGCGAAGGTATCATCCAGCTCGATGAAGCGGAATTCCTGGCTTGACCAAAGGATGATTTCCTCAGCAAGGCGCGAAAGGTGCATCATCATCATCGAGCTTGCCGACATGAATTCAATGATGAAATCACGGTCGCTGACGGCATCCAGGCTATTTTCATAAATGCCACCAAAGCCCAGCAGCTCTGCCGTATATTCGCGGTCGATAGGGAAGGTGGTTCCGGCAAGCGCGCCGGCTCCCAATGGACTGATGTTAATGCGCTCCAGCGCGCCTTTGAAACGCTGCTTATCCCGCTCAAGCATCCAGAAATACGCCATAAGATGGTGCGCAAAGGAAATCGGCTGTGCCCTTTGCAAATGCGTATATCCAGGCATGATGGTTTCGACATGCTGCTCGGCCTTGCCGACCAGCGTCTGCTGAAATTCAGCAATCAGGGCCAGTATCTCGGAAACCTGCTCTTTTAAATAAAGATGCATGTCGGTGGCCACCTGGTCATTTCGGCTTCTGGCCGTATGAAGCTTCCCGCCAACAGGGCCAACAAGCTCCGTCAGCATTTTTTCCAGGTTCAGATGGATGTCTTCATACTTGCTGGAGAACTCAAGTTCCTTCTTTTCGGCTTTTTCCTTCAATTGCTTCAGGCCGCCGATGATGGTCCCAGCTTCATCCTTCGTCAGGATGCCGCATTTTTCAAGCATGGCCGCATGGGCCATGCTCCCCTGCAAATCTTCTAAAACCAATTCCTGGTCAAAGGAAATCGAAGCTCCGAATTCATCGACCCACTCTTCAGCGGAGGCTGTGAACCTTCCGCCCCATAATTTCTTCACACGTTCACCTTCTTGCCTTGCACCATGCTTTGTACTTTTGTTGGAAGCCCCCACAGATTGATGAATCCTACAGCGGCATTGTGGTCGAACTCATCCTCTGAAGTATAGGTCGCCAATTTTTCATCATATAGAGAGTAAGGAGATTTACGCCCTTCAACGATTGCGTGGCCTTTGAACAGCTTGACACGTACCGTTCCTGTCACATGCTTCTGGGTATCCTTCAGGAAAGCCATCAGCGATGTGCGCAGCGGCGAGAACCATAGGCCTTCATAAATAAGCTCCGTCAATTTTTTCTCGATGACCGGCTTGAAGTGCGCTACTTCTTTTACGAGAGTGATATCTTCCAATTCTTTATGGGCCTTGATCAATGTAATGGCACCCGGGCACTCATACACTTCACGGGATTTGATGCCGACAAGGCGATTTTCGACATGGTCGATACGGCCGACGCCATGCTTCCCGGCAATGATGTTCAATTCAAGAATCAGCTGGGCAAGCGAGAATGACTTGCCATTCAAGGATACTGGCACTCCTTCAACAAACTCGATTTCAACCAATTCAGGGGTGTCCGGAGTGTCTTCGAGCTCCGCTGTCAGTTCATAGGCTTCCTTAGGCGGAGCCTGCCATGGATCTTCTAGGATGCCGCACTCATTGCTGCGTCCCCAAAGGTTCTGGTCGATTGAAAACGGGCTGTCAAGATTGATTGGGATCGGGATGTTATTTTTTGCTGCGTAGGCGATTTCTTCCTCACGTGACCATTTCCATTCACGGACAGGAGCAAGCACCTCAAGATCAGGGTTCAACGCTTTAATGGAAACTTCGAAACGAACCTGGTCATTCCCTTTTCCTGTACATCCGTGGGCAACAGCGACTGCCCCTTCCTTCTCGGCCACTTCAACCAGCTTCTGGGCAATCAGCGGGCGGGATAGTGCCGATACAAGAGGATACTTGCCTTCATAAAGAGTATGGGCCTGGAGGGCAGCTAGTGCATACTCCTTGGCAAACTCTTCTTTCACATCCAATACATATGATTCAACAGCGCCGATTTTCAACGCTTTTTCTTTAATGAAATTAAGGTCTTTTCCTTCACCGACATCAAGGCAGCAGGCGACCACTTCATATCCTTGTCCCTGAAGCCATTTAATTGCAACTGATGTATCAAGCCCGCCTGAATAAGCAAGCACTACTTTTTTTGAATGTGTCATGTTTTAATCTCCTTTTGAATATTTATACAATCGCTTATATGTTTATTCACTTGATATATATCAAATTAACAGGTTTCGGATTATTTTTCAATGATAATTTAAATTTTTTTAAAAAAACTTTCTGATTTTCAGGGTACAAATAGAAATGGAAGGCTTATTGGAACTGTTGTAAAATAAAAGCAGGACAAAAATGGGGTGACTTTTTACATGGAGGAACATTTCAGCTTTGACGAGCGGCTTGGCATCCCGCTGCCTGCCTTTAAAACAGATTGGGACCGGCTTCCGGAGAAGGTACAGCATGACGTTCTCCTTTATTGGGAACGGATCCGCGGAAGCATTCCGGACCGGATTGAAGAGCTGGAGGCAGACATCAATTCCAAGCAGGCCGAACTGAATGATGAGTCTGATTTTAAACGATCCTGTGCCCTCAACAGCGAAATTGCCGAGCTCGCATCGATTATCAACGACCTGTGGCTTTGGTATCGGACCCATCAGGATGTAACCGCAAAATTGCATCGATGAGCCTGAAAAACCCCTCCAGCTCCCTGGAGGGGTTTTCTTTACAAGTCCTTCTGCAATTCCCTGACAACATGGCCGATCTCCGGAAGGATCAGCTTTGTCATCGCAAGCTTCACTGCTCCGGTGGATCCCGGCGTTGCAAAGACCGCCTTGTTGTTCACGACTCCCGCAGCCGCCCTGGACAATAATGCCGCTGAACCAATATCCTCCTGATAACTGAGCATCCGGAACAGCTCGCCAAATCCGGTAATCTCTTTCTGGAATAGTCCCTGGAGCGTTTCAATCGTGACATCACGCTTTGCAATGCCTGTTCCTCCATTGGTGAGCACAGCGTCGATGCCAGGTTGTTTGCAGCCCCTCAGGACTTCATCCCGGATTGGCTCTTCCTCGTCCTTGACAATTACATAATCCACAATGAGGTGCCCCTGGCCCTCAAGCAATTCCATCATCAGTTTACCGCTTTTGTCTGTCTCTTTGTTTCTTGTATCACTAACGGTAATCACTTTGCAGCGGACCTGGCTGGGGGCCTTCTGCTTATGCTCCTGTGTGCTCATTTGTTCCACTCTCCTCTATGCAGAAAGTATCGCATTTGATAATATTTATGGGCAAAGTCGGTTACTCTCCTTGTCAGCTGGTAATTGGCTCCGGCTCCAATGGCCATGCTGATGACCGGAAGCCCTTGAAGCAGCCTTTTTCGGAAAAGGATGATGGCGAGCCCTTTAAAAATATGATTGACTGGCTGCTCAAGCCAGGTAACATCCGTCAGTTCTTCTTTTCCCAGATAAAAATAAAAATCCCCCGCCTCCTGCAGGTCATCCATCAGTTCCATCCATCCGCTTCCCTGCAATCTTTTCGGCATCATGGCCACATGGAAAACCTTCAGGGCAGCCATCATTTCAAATGGCGTGTTGGCCTCGAAGCCGTATGTAAGCCCAATCAGCTGAACGGCCCTCAGGTTGATGACCGCCATGGCAGGAATGTCCGACACGAGCGGAAGGTTCCCGCCGCTGCCTGATAATCCGCCCTGGACGAATGAGTACATCCGGTGCCTGGCAATCTGCTGCTCGGCAATGTATTCAAGCTGTTCAATGGACAAGTCCCTCAGGTCACTGATTGAACCAAGTTCAGGGTTGAACACCCTCCCGGCGGATAGAATCCTTTCCTTGGCGTCCATCTGCAGCTGCGACCCCTGTATAAGCGAATGAAGATGAAACAGTCCGCTGTCGAACCTCGAGAAAAATTCCTTTTGGATCTCCTCGGGCAGCAGGGAAAATGTCCGTTCCAAATATCGGTCGTAAGCAAGCTCCAAATCATTCGGCTGATAATCGGCGAGAGAGACCTCCCAATCCTGCAAATTGCCGAGAACCTGCTTTTCCCTTTCCGTTAATGACATTGGCGTATACCTCCGGAAAATGACTTTTTCTTAGTATAGCACAACCCGCTGCCGCAATACCCTCTTTGCCATGGTCCTGATCCAAACATAAAAAAAGGCAAAAGCCGGAGCTTTTGCCTTTTATGCTTATTTCGTCAATCTTAAAATATCTCTCGCAATCATGACTTCTTCATCTGTCGGGATGACCATTACTTTTACTGGAGAATGCGGATAGCTGATGAATGCTTCTTCTCCGTGCACTTTGTTCAAGGCAGGATCCCAGTAGACGCCCATGAATTCAAGGCCTTTCAGTACACGTTCGCGAATCGCGGAGCTGTTCTCCCCGATTCCTGCAGTGAAGATGATGGCATCGACACCGCACATGCGTGCTGCATACGAACCGATGTATTTATGGATACGGTCACCGAATACCTGAAGCGCAAGCTCAGCACGTTCATTTCCTTTTTTCGCTGCGTCTTCGATATCGCGAAGGTCGCTGGAGAATCCGGATACGCCAAGCATGCCGCTTTCTTTGTTCAATACGTTCAGGACTTCGTCCGCCGTCTTGCCAGTTTTCTCCATGATATATGGAATGAGGGCTGGATCAATATTTCCTGAGCGAGTGCCCATTGTAACTCCCGCAAGTGGGGTGAAGCCCATTGACGTATCAATCGATTTACCGCCCTCGATGGCAGCGATACTTGCGCCGTTGCCCAAGTGGCAGGAGATCAGCCTCAGTTGTTCAATCGGGCGGCCCAGCATTTCGGCCGCTCTCTGGGAAACATATTTATGGGATGTTCCATGGAAGCCATATTTACGGATTCCATATTCCTTGTAGTAATTGTAAGGCAGGCTGTACAAGAAAGAATTTTCCGGCATAGTCTGATGGAATGCTGTATCAAAAACCGCTACTGCCGGCACATTTGGCAAAGCCTGATGGAAAGCGCGAATGCCTGTCAGGTTCGCAGGGTTATGCAGAGGAGCAAGCTCTGAAAGCTTGTCAATCTTATTTAGTACTTCTTTTGTGATCACTACTGAATCGTTGAACTCTTCTCCTCCGTGGACAACCCTGTGGCCGACGCCCTCAATTTCATCCAGGGAGGTGATGATGTTTAGGCTGATCAATTTATCGAGCAGCATTTTCACTGCGACTTCATGGTTGGGAATATTCAGTACATCTTTAATTTTTTCACCATTAACGGAAATTTGAAAAATGGAATCGTTTAAGCCGATTCGCTCTACAATCCCTTTTGTAATAACCTCTTCACTTGGCATCTCAAACAACTGGAATTTCAGAGATGAACTGCCTGCATTGATTGCAATCATTTTCGCCATTTCTGTACCGCTCCTTTATATAATGACTTGCATCTGCATCCTGTTTATTTTGTGCAGCAAGCCCCGATTCTATCTGTCCAATGACAATTAAAACACTGCCTATGCCACATTTCAAGCAACATCAGATTTGTGAACGTTTACAATCAAAATGAGTATTTATTCGGACACTTTGAATTGTCAGTCATTAGCTTTTACCCTTTTATTAACCACATAAGCCCTAAGGCAATACCTCTTTTGCCTTCATAAAAAAACTGGGTCAAAGTGAAGGCTTTGGCCCAGTTTTCAGGAATAATTATTGTTTTGGGTTCTGGCAGATGAGCTTCCTTTCCGCGCGAATGACCGCACACTCCGCTATTTTTTGTTTTCCGCAAACCATTCATCAATTTTCCCAAGGATTCTGCTCATGGCGGGGCCATCCGACAGCTTGGGCAAATCAACCAGCAGGGCCTGTTTTGGCGGCATCAATCCTTCTGCCTTTTTCTGGAGAATCAAAATGCTCTTTGCTGCCTGCTCGTTTTTAAACATGGTTTTTGGAAGCTGAATGATCCCCTGGATGTTCAGATGGTTCTGTATCAGGCTTCGCAGGCTGCCGGCCTGCTCACTTTCAAAGAGGCCGTTTGGAATGACAAAGAACATATAGCCTCCTTCCTTCACATGGCGGGTGCTTTGCTCGATGAACAGATGGTGGGCGTATGTATGGCCGCTTTCGGCTTTCACCTCAAATTCCGACGCCCGGAGATCGTTGGGGTAATATCCAACCGGGAGGTCACAAACGACTGCATCCACCGGGTCAATAAATAACGGTTCAAGGGCGTCCTGGTTGAACAGCTCGACTTCATGCTCCAGCAGGTTGGCATTCACATAGGCCAGCCTGATCAGCACATCGTCGATTTCAATCCCCGTTGAATCTATCGCTTTATCTCCCTGCTGATTGAGCACGGTCGATAAAAGGTTTCCCGTTCCCACCGCAGGATCAAGAAGGCGGAATGCCTGTTTATTTATAAATTTCGTTATAAGATAACCCATAAACAATCCGACCGAATCAGGGGTCATCTGATGATGGGCTTGTACATTTTCCTGCATGCCCTTCAGGATGGCCAGCTGGAATCCTTTTCTTATTTCTTCTTTGGAGCGGCCGGACAGACTCACATCACCATAAAGCTTTTCGAGCCTTTTTCTTGTCCACTCACTGATTTCTTCCTGCATGACCTTGCCGTGAAACAGATTTTCCCCGGTTTCGGCTAGTGCTTCAAGGTATGTACAAGATAATTCATCTTTTAATAAATCGGCTGTCACATTAAACATCGTGAACAGCTTTTCGACTGGTTCTATGTTCATTGTTTTCCTCCTGGTCTTTCATCAGTGTATATTTTACCTTTGTTTTTTCCATGCCACAAGCAGTTGGACTCGGGAGAAAGAACGAGGCTGTTGGAGCCCGAATGGCTTGTTATCAAGAACGATGAAAGCCGCAGAAGGGTCTGCGGCTTTCATGTTGGGCTGGGCTTATATCCCACATTAGGTTTCTTTATTTTGCTTGCTTCGCTGCTTCGATGGCTGCTTCATAGTCCGGGTGGTTTGTTGCTTCGCTCACGTATTCTGCATAAGTCACCTGGTCATTGGAATCAACGACAAAGACGGCACGTGCAAGAAGGCGAAGTTCCTGAATGGCCACTCCAAATGCTTCCCCGAAAGAAAGATCGCGGTGGTCGGAAAGAGTTTGTACGTTTTCCACTCCGTTAGCTCCGCACCAGCGCTTCTGTGCAAACGGAAGGTCCACAGAGATTGTCAAGATTTTCACGTTGTCCAGCTTGTTCGCTTCTTCGTTAAAACGGCGGGTCTGCGCATCGCATACGCCCGTATCAAGTGAAGGCACAACGCTGATCAGACGTACGGAGCCTTTCGAATCATCAAGTGTAACAGCAGATAGGTCGTTTGCCAGAACACTGAAATTCGGTGCCTTTTCTCCGACTTTGACTTCATTTCCAAGCAAAGTAACCTTGTTCCCCTTGAAAGTAATATTTGCCATATCCTCATCCTCCTGGTCCATTTTATGTACAGTGTAAATATATCCTGTAAATGAAAATTATTCAAATAATAGAACGCTTCAAAGGCAAATAAAAAGTTAACCTTCCTTGCGGTCAGTTAACTTTCCCAGGTTGAACCTACATTTCCAGGTCTTCTTTTGGTCCGTCATATTTGCCTGGGTTGGTTGGCTGAAGATTGTCTTTCTGGCCGCCTTCATTATTGCCGCCGCTCCCCTTGGACATCATTTTTTGAATTTTTTCCACTGCCTGTGGCGCCGCATCAAGGATTTTTTCAATCAGGTGGGTATTCTCATCAAGATGGAGCATCCTGACTCCCTGGGAACTGACAATCAAAAATGCGATAGGAGTAATGGAAACACCGCCGCCGCTTCCGCCGCCAAATGGATGCTTTTCTGAGCCGCCATTTTCCAGGGTGAATTCGCTGCCCCCTGCCGCAAACCCAAAGCCCACTTTGGAGACCGTCATAATCACACTGCCATCAGGAGTTTCAACTGGGTCCCCAATAATGGTATTAACATCAATCATTTCCTTGAGATTTTCCATGGCTGTGGTCATAAGTCCTTGAATCGGATGTTCTGACATGCGCAACTTCCTCCTTATTAAATCGAGTTTGCATTATTATTAGAAAGGACCGCAAGCGGCTTGGTTTTAAACTCCGGCATTCCGCCCTTCCAATATTTCACTAGTTTTATTCCTGCCCAAATAGCATGCCCCATTGTAATTTGAAACATACACTTCAAAAGGATTTGCGAAGTTGATCTTTGAAAATTCGGGGTGACCGTCACTACCGGGCTTGCGACAAGCCTCATATAATGACTGAGAATGGCGAGGATTCCTCCTTTAACAGACCAAATCGCGCCGCATGCTATTGCGGTCGATGCAGCGTCTCCTATGCCAACATTCGTGTGCCATTCCAGTTTTTTAATTTTTACTTTGGCCAGGAGTTTTCTAACATGAGTATGAAGTCCGACTACATGCTCAATAAGCGCCTTTATATCGTCCAGGGAGTCAAGCAGGTCTGCCTTATCAAAACTGCGTTCGCCCTGCGCTTTTGTTGTTTCGTTGGGGCCCGTTTTCGTTTCTTCCGAAATGACAACAGAAGGGCTGTCCTCATCAACCTTTATCATGGGAATCTCTTTACGGAGGGTAATCAATCCTCCTAGAGCCCTTACCACAACCTTCAGGTGGTCGTTATCGTTCCCATGGTAAAAATCGATATGGACACTTGCCTTGGAGAACATTATTAAAATCAGGAGCAGGATCAGGAATAGCAGCATCAGCAGCAGCCAATTCACACTGTTTCACAACCTTTCAGCCTACCATTATGGCCTATCGCAAAAAAAAATAAACCTGCCAGAGGCAGGTTTAGGAGTTTTCATGGACAACGGATGTACCAGCGAACAAATCATGCAGTCCCTGTTTTTTGGGTAAAAATGCAACAATCAAATAGGCAATCACCAGAGTGGAGGAGATGAAGCGGCCTATCCACTCACGGAATAACACGGTTCCCCAAGATAGAGGTTCTCCTTTTAAATCCACCACCCTCAATCCAAATACCATCTTGCCCAAGGTCTGTCCGAAGTATTTTGTCATCAGCACAAAGTACAAGTAAAAAACAATGGCCGTCACGATGGCCGCCGGTGCAAACATGCCCGATTCCGCCACAGGCAGCCCAAGTGCACGGAAGACCGGGAAAACAATCAGCCGGTTGAGGCTGCCTATTACCACCAGGTCCAGCAGATAGGCCCAGAACCTCATCCAAAATCCGGCGTAGCGGCTGACAGGCACTATAGAGTGCATTCCATGGCTGCGGCCTTCTCCGGAATGCTGCCCCGTTTCTTCCAAACCTGCTTCTTGGTCATGTGTGGTCATTTCCTCGCCTCCCTTATTCAGCATATAAATACATGAGCCTCGGCGAATTTGGCTCTGACAACAGCTTCATCATGCCGGCCAGTTCCAAATCCTTGCCCATTATCTTTTGGGCGCTTACTCCAAAGAGCGAGCGGAAACCGATGTTTTCAGAGTATTGGACAACCTGGGCATTTCCCAGTTTCTTATCTTCTTTCAAGGCTGAGACAACATCGTCGAAATGGCCGAAGCCGTCAATCAAGTTCAGGTCCTTCGCCTGGCGTCCATCATAGATTCGCCCATCCGCCAGTTTTTTGACTTCTTCAACACTCATTCCGCGGCCATTGGAAATGACCTCGACAAAGCCCTCATACGAATTGTTGATCATTTCCTGCAGGATTTCGCGTTCATCTTCCGTCATCTCTCTTGAACCGCTCATGATGTCTTTATAAGGCCCGCTTTTAATGGTCATGAATTCCACACCATACTTTTCTGCCAGCCCTGAGTAGTTGATTCCCTGCATGATCACTCCCAGTGATCCTGTCAGTGTCTCACGGCTCGCATAAATCTTTTCTGCGGGAGCCGCGATGTAATATCCCCCTGATGCGGCCATGGAGCCCATCGAGATATAGACCGGCTTCCCGGCTTCCTGGATTTCAATAATCTTATCATGAATTTCGGCGCTTTCCACCACGCCTCCCCCAGGAGTGTTCACTCTGAGGATAATCGCCTTGACACTTTTATCCTCCTTCGCATAGTCCAGCTGTTTCATGAATCCCCGATGATGATATCCGGCCGTTTCAAAAATGGATCCTGGTGTGCCTGTATCCTGGATGACCCCGTTAATGGACAGGACAGCAATTTTGTTATTTCCATCCCCTTCTTCCAGAACTTCCTCAAGCATGGTGTCATTACCGGAGCCAAACAGATCGGTCAAGGCTGTTTCCGCTTCCGAAAAAGCAAAGGAAGACATTAAATTCACAACCGTTGATACAACAAACAAAACAACGGCAATACCTAATGCCGCCCATCTTTTTCCATTCATCCTGTTTCCTCCTTCTCATTAGTGTTTCATTTTTTTCAATCCCGAAAAAATGGTAAACTAATATTAATCCTCCCTATTTTAGCAAAAGGTGTTAAAAAAGGGGTAAGATTATACCAAGACATGACAAATTTTATGGAGGAATCATCATGCCTAATCGCCGCAATCTTTATTTTTACCATAAGCCCGATGCAGAAATGAAGGAGAAAGTTGCCCCATTGTATGATTTGGCCAAAAGATATGATTTCACCCTGGAAAAGGACTACACGAAGGCCAATATCATTGTCTCCGTGGGAGATGATGACACCTTTCTCCAGGCCGTCCGAAAAACGGGATTCCGGGAGGACTGCCTTTATGCCGGAATATCCACTTCCCCTAAATTGACCATGTATTGCGATTTCCATTCCCAGGATACTTCCAAAATCATTGAAGCCATTACGACCGACAATGTGGAAGTAAGGCGCTATCCTACTATCGAGGTTAATGTTGATGGCGAAACTTCCTTCAGCTGCCTGAACGAGTTCAGCCTCCGCTCTTCAATCATTAAAGCCATTGTCATGGATATCTTTATCGATGACTTGCATTTTGAAACCTTTAGAGGGGATGGGATGGTTGTAGCCACGCCAACCGGCAGCACAGGGTATAACCGCTCGGTCAATGGATCGGTGGTGGATCCCTTGCTGCCTTGTATGCAAGTAAGCGAAGTCGCCTCTGTTAACAACAATCTGTACAGGACACTTGGATCCTCCTTTATTCTTTCCGGCGACCGGAAGCTTTCATTGAAAGTCGTCCAGGACGGAAACGACTACCCAATCATGGGAATGGACAATGAAGCGCTCAGCATCCAGCATGTAGAAAGTATTGATGTTAAATTGAGCGGGAAAGTGATCAAAACAGTCAAGCTGAAGGATAATTCTTTCTGGGAAAAGGTAAAGCGCACCTTCCTATAAAGCAAAAAAAGCCCTAAATGGGCTTTTTTGCATGATACATATTTTATGCCTGTGTCTTTTCCTTGCGCCACTTCCATTCAATTGAAGCAGCAAGCTTCGTCCTTGAAAGAGAGTAGATGGTCAAAGCCCCCCAGATGAAGGTAAAAGCTAAAAGGTCTGTTTTGGAGAAGTGCTCCCCGTAAATAAACACCCCAAGGATCAACGTCAATGTCGGAGCGATGTACTGGAGAAAACCAAGCGTCGATAGCGGTATCCTTTGCGCCCCTTTGGCAAAAAACAGCAGGGGAACTGCCGTCGCCGCCCCGGAACCAGCCAATAGCAAACTAGTCGACAGGGAACCGCTTAGAAGCGTACTGCTTCCTTCGGTAAACAACACGGCCATATAAATTAATGCCAGCGGTGTGACCACCATGGTTTCCAGCGCAAGGCCGACTTCCGAATCCATCCTGATCCACTTTTTGGCCATTCCATAAAGTCCGAATGAAACGGCAAGGGTCATGGCAATCCATGGGAAGCTGCCGTATGAAACAGTCATAATCAGCACGCCCGCCGCAGCCAATGAAAAAGAAAGTACTTGGGCACCTGAAAGTTTTTCCTTGAAAAAGACGACGCCCAAAAGGACCGAGACGAGCGGGTTTATGTAATACCCCAGGCTCGCTTCCACCATCTGTCCTGAATTGACCGACCATATATAGACGAACCAATTGATGCTGATCAGGATGGCCGCCGCACCAAGCGCCAGCATCTGCCGTTTATTTTGGGCAAAGCCCCGGATGGACCCGGCAAATAGCGTCCATTTT
Source organism: Mesobacillus campisalis (assembly GCF_000986785.1). Taxonomy (GTDB): domain Bacteria; phylum Bacillota; class Bacilli; order Bacillales; family Cytobacillaceae; genus Mesobacillus_B; species Mesobacillus_B campisalis. Next base: position 137,448 of record NZ_LAYY01000008.1, read on the forward strand.
TTTGACACCAGCAAGATTCCAATCATAAAAGCAAAAGACCATGCCACCCTGTTTGCCAGGATTTCTTCAGCCTTGACATGGTCCAGAAACTTCCAGTAAACAGGGAGGATTCCCCATAATATATAGGAAAAAGCGGCATAGAGAATCCCATCTTGCTGCTCCGTCCGATTTGCCATCACTGCACCCCCGATATTTCTAAACTCGAAATATGTTCATTATAGCGGGGGAGCCGACGGATTGGCAATCCTTTTTTTCCTCACTAGGTTTTTTATACGCCCAATTCCTTTTTGCGGAGTTCGACGCGCCGGATTTTCCCTGATGTCGTCTTAGGAAGCTCCTTTACAAATTCAATCTTCCTCGGATATTTATAAGGAGCTGTCAACACTTTCACATGCTCCTGCAATGCCGGCACAAGCTCCGGATTGGTTTCATCCGTGCCCGGCTTCAGGACAATGTATGCTTTGACAATGTGCCCTCTCACACTGTCAGGAGAGGCAACAACGGCGCATTCCTGGACGGCAGGATGTTTCACAAGGGCATCTTCCACCTCGAACGGCCCGATTGTATATCCAGAGCTGATGATGATATCATCCCCCCTGCCCTCAAACCAGAAATAGCCGTCCTCATCCTTCTTAGCCTTATCCCCGGTGATGTAATAATCACCCCTGAATTGCATCGCGGTACGTTCCGGATCTTTATAATAATTTTTGAACAATGCCGGCGTATCAATATGGACCGCAATATCGCCTACTTCCCCTGCTCCGCATGGGACACCGTCCTCGCTGACGATTTCCACACTGTTTCCTGGCGTCGGCTTGCCCATTGAGCCTGGTTTCAGCTCCATGCCTTGCGTCACGCCAACCAGGAGCGTATTTTCTGTCTGTCCATAGCCGTCACGGACATCCACCTGGAAATGCTTCCTGAAGGTGTCAATGACCTCCCGGTTCAAAGGCTCCCCGGCTGAAACGGCACTGCGGAGGCCGGGAAGCTTAAAGTCGCCAATTCTTTCGACTTTGGCCATCAGCCTGTATTCCGTCGGTGTGCAGCAAAGCACATTCACCTGGTAGCTTTCCAATAATTCCAAATATTTTACAGGTTCAAATGTTCCATGATAGACAAAACCTGTGGCACCTGAACCCAGCACGGAAAGGAAAGGGCTCCAAATCCACTTTTGCCAGCCAGGTCCGGCCGTTGCCCACACTGTATCTCCTTCTTCGATTCCAAGCCAATTTGTGGCTGCTGTGCGCAGGTGCGCATATGCCCACCCATGTGTATGTACAACGCCCTTCGGATTCCCTGTCGTTCCCGAGGTATAGGAAATAAACGCCATATCGTCCCTTTCCGTCGACGCCAGTGCAAACTGGTCATCCGCTTCCTGGGCCAATGTATCCAGGTTAAGCCATCCATCCTTTTCCTGCCCCACTGAAAACTTGAGAAGGGAAGCCGCCTCCTTGATAGGTGCAAACTCCTCAACAAATGGATGATAGCTGACAATTGCTTTGACATCCCCATGCGAAATGCGATACTGGTAATCTTTTGTCCGGAGCATTTCAGAGCTTGGAATGACGACCAGCCCGGATTTCAATGCGGCAATATACACCTGGTACGCTTCAATCAGCCTTGGCATGACAACCAGGACGACATCTCCTTTTGAAAGCCCCTGCTCACTGAATACATTTCCGATTTTATTTGCATTTTTGATAAGCTCGCTGTAAGTGACTTCCTTTTTCTCCCCCGTTTCATCTTCCCACTTAAGTGCCACCTTGTCCTGCTTTAGTGCATACTGCTCCATTTCGGATATAAGATTGTAAACTTGCGGCGCAATCAGGTCCTCCCTGTTCATAAAGTCCCTCCTATCAACTAATAATCATAACTAATTTTATTATACAGATTTTTTAGACTTTTTGAATTATTAAATAGGAAGGAGTTGTGACAAATAGAAAGGAGCGGGATCGCTCCCGCTCCTTGTAGCCATTTTATTTATTTTTTATTAACGAGAGAAACCGCTCATTTGCTGTTGAGCCATGGAAACCAGGCGCTTAGTGATTTCTCCTCCAACGGAACCGTTAGCGCGGGAAGTTGTTTCTGCACCAAGGTTAACGCCGAATTCAGAAGCAATTTCATACTTCATTTGGTTAAGAGCTTCTTCAACTCCTGGAACCAAAAGGTTGTTTGAATTGTTGTTTGGCATGTGATTTCACCTCCTTGTGAGTATAGAGTGTGTAGAATCACATGCCTTCATTCAGCTTAATTGTTGGTAATTGTTCACAATAGAGGAAGCAAATAGGGTATAAAACAGTCTGCCTAAAACAAATCCTCTTCTTCCTGTCCAGAGTCGGCGCCGCCAGGTTTGACCAGGAGCCTTTCTGTCTCCTGCACGGCCTTCTCGATTAAAGGCTCAAAGTCAAAGAAGCTTTCAAAATGTTTGACTTTTTCAAGCTTCGGCTTTGTTTTCGGAGAGGCCGGTACGAATACGGTGCAGCAGTCCTCATAAGGCCGGTTTGAGATGTCCAGTGTATCGATTTTTCCGGCAATATTCATGATTTCTGTTTTGTCCATGGCAATCAGCGGCCTTAGGATTGGTGTACTTGTCACCTCATTAATGGCATACATGCTTTCGAGAGTCTGGCTTGCCACCTGGCCGAGGCTTTCCCCTGTAATCAGCGCCAGGCCTCCAAACTTTTCACGAAGCCGGTCCGCTATTTGCAGCATCAGCCTTCTTGTTGTCGTCATCGTATAATTGTCGGGAACCTGCTTATGGATGGCCTGCTGAATTTCGGTGAACGGAACAATATGAAGGGCAAAGTGCCCGCTTACTTCAGCGAGCTTGGCTGAAAGATCTACTACCTTTTGGCGTGCCCGCTCACTCGTGAACGGCGGGCTAGCGAAATGGATTCCCTCGACCTCAAGGCCTCTTTTCATTGACAGGTAGCCGGCAACCGGGCTGTCGATTCCGCCGGAAAGCATTAGCATGGCTTTCCCGCTTGAACCAACAGGAAGTCCTGCAGCGCCCAGGATATTTTCCGCTGACAGATACACGGCTTCTTTCCGGATTTCAATTTGCAGGTTGATATCCGGGTTTCTTACATCCACCTTTAATCCGGGAATGTTTTTAAGCAAGTGTCCGCCGAATTCGTAGTTGACCTCATTCGTGTCAAGTTCGAAGGTTTTATCCGATCTTTTGGCTGTGATTTTAAAAGTTTTTCCCTCGCTGTAAAGGCTGCGGAACAGCTCGAGCGCCGCCTGCTTCATTTTATCAAGATCCTTTTCAACCTTGACGGCAAGGCTGAATGACTGGATGCCAAATACCTTTTTTAATCTTTCAGCAACTTTCCTTCCGTCTTCTCCATTCAACAGGACATACATGCGTTCCCTGTCGGATTCGATTTGCACTTGTGGAAAATCTTCAAGCGTCTTCCTTACACTCTTTCTGAGCTTATCGATAAATTTATTGCGGTTTCGGCCTTTGGTCGAAATTTCGCCGTAACGTATAAGAATGCGGTCATACATCATTTATTTCATTACCTCTCCTAATTGTTTTACAGTCTCCCTGATGGCTCCTGCCGCTGCCTTGGCTTCAGCAAGAGTATTTTCCTCTGAAAGGCTGATCCGGATGGCGCTCTCCGCCACTCCGTCGGGCACTCCCATTGCGAGCAGTGTTTTGCTGGGTCTGCTCTTTCTTGATGAACAGGCGCTAGTCGTAGACACATAGATGCCTTTCTCTTCAAGCGCATGGATGAAAACTTCCGCTTTGAAGCCTTTTACGGAGAAGTTCAAAATGTGGGGAGCCGAATTTTCTGCTGGGGTATGGATAATGATTTCCGGCATTTCCGCTAATCCGGATTTTATTGTCCCCATAATTTCATTTATTAGACCCATATTTCTTTCCCATCGTTCAGAGGACATCCTCAAAGCCTTGGCCATAGCAACCATGCCAGCGACATTTTCAGTCCCATTCCGGCGTTCCCCTTCCTGGCCCCCACCTGATAAAAGCGGAAGAAGCTTCACGCCGTCCCTGACAAACAGGGCACCAGTCCCCTTCAATCCATGGAACTTATGTCCGGATATGGTGCAGAGGTCAATATTGCTCCCATAAATATCAAGGGGAAGTTTGCCGGCACCTTGGACATAATCCACATGGAACAGCACTTTCGGGAAGTCCTTCAGCATCTGTCCGATTTCCCCCACAGGCTGGATGGTTCCCACCTCGTTATTGGTATGGATGACCGAGACAAGGATGGTGTCATCCCTGATGGCCGCATTTACGGCGGCAGTGTCGATAAATCCCTCTTTGTTGACAGGTAGATAGGTTACTTCAAAACCCAATTCTTCAAGCTGCCGGGCCGCATTGGCTACAGAGTCATGCTCAATTTGGGTAGTGATTATATGTTTTCCCCGGCCTCGGTTGGCTAGAGCTGCCCCTTTTAATGCCAGGTTATTGCCTTCCGTGCCTCCGGAAGTAAAAATAACTTCTGCCGCTTTCACGCCCATCAGCCTGGCCACCTGGGAACGAGCCTGCCCCAGGAGTTTTTCTGCCTGCCCTCCGATTCCGTGAAGCGAGGACGGATTTCCAAAATAGCCGGCAGAGACCTTCAGGAATGAATCCAATACTTCTTTATAAGGTTTTGTCGTCGCACTGTTGTCAAAATAAATCATGGTATTCTCCCCCCTGGATGCCGAGCCTTTTTGCTAACAAAGAATTTTAACATATTCAGTCAATCTTGAAAATAAAAGAAAGCTTCCAATCACATTGGAAGCTTTCACCTTATAGCTGTTTTTCAAGAAACAATTCGTCAATCTTCTTCATTGCGCCTGGTTCGACTTCTTCAATCGCTGCAGCAGCCTGCTCGAGCGCCTCGCGATATTCATAATTCCTGAAATGCTCTTCCGCTTCCTTCAAACCCTTGTCAACCGACGGGAAGGAACTGCGGTACCGATTTCCGTACTGGATGACCCTTTCGGCCAGCCTGACATTTTCAACGGTTTCCGCTGTTGTATTGGCCAGCTTTTCCACCGTCAGCTCGGCAATCTCCAGATGCTGCTGGATAGTCGGTATATCAAGCGGTTTTTGCTCCAGCTTTTCGGATACATTTTGGATGCTTTCTTTAGCATCCTCAAGCAGATACTTATAATTCTGCGACAGTCCCGGCAAATTGCTCTTGGAAACCAGCTTCATGCTTCTGGTAATCTTCCTCGACAGCTCCCTTAGACTATCGCGGGCAGCCATTTCATCCTTCCGGAGGGCATTCAGCTTTTCTTTAAACTCTTTTTGTTCCGCGATGCATTCCTCGATCTCATCCTTCAATCCTGCGAGCTCCTCGCTCAGGAAACTGTATGCTGTTTCACCCTGAAGGACCCTCGCAGCGAGGACCTCGTACCTTTTCATCAGCTCAAAGAGCAATTCGTCCGCCCTGGAGTGAACCTCAAGTTCCTTATTTGGCAGGTGATAACTTTGCTGGACGGCTTCAATTTCCTCCTGGATCTTTTCGCTTGCATCCGCAGCCAAAATCAGCTGTTCTCTCATTTCTCCCTGATGAACGGTGACAAACCGGCGGGCCTCGACCTCTTTTTCAAGAAGGTCAAAGAGACCATCGATTCGCTGCTTCAGCTCCTCCATCCCCTGCCTGGTTTCAGCAACATCCCCATCGTCTATCACTGACTGGATTTGCGCAAGCCCGGCTCCGATTTCTTCGAGTTCTTTTTCAATGCCAAGGTGTCCAAGGGCATAGCCTTGCTCGGCCATTTCCCGGCAGCCTTCCTTCAATTCGCTGATTTGTGCGGGAAGTCCGATGTTGCAGTCATGAAGCAGCTGTGGGATCACTTCCAGTTTGACACCCATGTCTTCAAGGCCTGCCTTGATGCCAAGAAGGATTTCCCTTGCTTCCAGATAATCCCCGCTTTCGGTTTTCACGTCAAATTCCTGGAACTTTTCCAGAAGCCCGTTCAGCTGTTCCTCGAGCCCTTTTTCAGCTTTCCCGAAGCTGTGGCTGTGGGCGAGAAGGACCTTCCGGCTCTGGCGGTAAAGCTCCTTCAGCTCCTCCACTTCGGTCCGGTTCTTTTCTTCACTGCCAACAAGTTCATTCAGCTCCTCGAGGATTTTCCTGATTCTTTCTTCAAGTTCCTCGAGCTTCTCGTCGATACTCCCCAGCGCTTCTTTCGCTTTTTTGAATCTCAGCTTATCGGTAAATTCCTCCGCATCAAACAAAAGCTCTTCAATGCCTGGCAGTTCGACCGTAACAATTTCGTCCCATTCCTTCCGCCATCTCTCAAAAAGTTCTTCTGTCTGACCTGTCATATTCAATTGCTTTACCTTGGACATCTCGTCCAGCACCGGCCGGTTCATTAACTCAATCTTCCAGGCCTCGTATCGGTCAACTTCATTAAAGTACTTCCGTTTCATGAAATATCCTGTTAGAAAAAAAGCGAGCAGTACGCCTATACCACCAAAAATATATATCATTTCAATCCCCCTGGGTCTTTGGCAAACATCCGTTTGTAGCCTATGTATATAAAAAAGGAAATGTCATTTTTTATGTATTTATGATACCATGTAAACGACATTTTTTGACCAGTAAATTCATATTTTTGTTCAAATTATCGAAAAGCATCATAATATGTCACGCCATTCGTAAAATTTCCAGCCATTCAGGAGGTGGTCCAATGTTCAGGGATGGCCATGTCCATAGCAGGTTTTGCCCTCACGGAACAAAAGATTCTTTTGAAAGCTATATCGAAAAAGCCCTTTCCATCGGGATAAAGGAAATCTCTTTCACCGAGCATGCCCCATTGCCAGAAGGGTTTACCGATCCTGTCCCCCAGTCCGACAGTGCGATGGACAAGGATCATCTTGAGGCATACCTTGCCGAAGTAGACGCCCTCAAGCGGAAATACGCCGGAAAAATCACCATTCATGCAGGGCTCGAGGTCGATTTCATTGAAGGGTACGAATCAGAAACGGCACAGTTCCTCAACCTGGCAGGGCCCTTTCTCGATGATGCCGTCCTGTCCGTCCATTTCCTCAAGGATGCTTCCGGGTATGACTGTGTCGATTACAGCCCGGAACATTTTGGCAAGATGAAGGAGCGGTATGGGTCTGTGGAAGCCATCTACGAAAATTATTACCGCACTCTTTTAAAATCCATCCATTCGGACCTGGGGCCGTACAAGCCAAAACGAATCGGACATATCACCCTCATTCACAAGTTCCAGCTTAAATATCCTGTTGAAAGAGCCTTCACCAATGAACTGGATACGGTTTTAAAGGCGGTCAAGGAGAATGGCTATGAATTGGACTACAACGGGGCCGGAACGGCCAAACCGCTCTGCCGGCAAACCTATCCTCCACGGGACATCGCCGAAAAGGCAGCCGCCCTTGGCATACCTCTCATCTACGGCTCCGACGCCCACCAGGCAAAGGAACTGGGCCAGGGCTTTGACAGGACGATCCTGTACGAGACTGGCAGCGATATGAAAAACTAAAAACCGGCAGGCTGCCGGTTTTTAGTTTTAAAGAAGCAGGGCTCTGCAGGCAGACAGCTTCCAGCTGCGCTTACCTATATTGAAACAATCCTTCGTTCCGGCAGGGCTGGAGAGCCGCACAGCGCTCCATCAATCCACTGGAAAATTTCCCGGCTGTATTTGTCCGCAAAGTATTTTTCATGGGGCTGAATATGAAGGACTTCACTTACATAATGAATATTTAAAAATGGAGTCGCAAGCAGGCTTTTAAGCTGCAGGATGGCAAAAGACACAGAATGTTTCCTGAACTCTCCGGTATTCATCCCTCTTTCCAGCACTTTCTTAAAATAGTAGCGTTCTTTGACGTGGTAGGTTGACATGACTTCACGCACCATTTGGGAATCGATCGACATTTCCCTGAGAATCAATCGGGTAAGCTGGGTATTTTGGCACTGGTATCTTAACACGTTTTCCACCATCTGCTTCAGGCACAATCCCGCTCCTTCATCCAGCAGGGAGTACCCCTTTTCCAATTCCGCAATATAAGGTTCAAAATAAGCTGTAAAACAATGCTCGAGCAGCCCTTTCTTACATTGAAAATGGTAGGCGATATTGGCTGGATTCACTCCTGCCTTGGATGCAATGTCCCGAATGGATGTCCCGCTGTATCCTTTCGTGTTAAACAGGAACAGCGCCGCCTCCACGATGGCTTCCCTGGAATTTTTCCGCATTCTTTTCACCCCTGCCTTTTTCTGTTCTTCCCCTCATTCAGTCCCAGACCGTCCACCGTCAAAAGCTATATCATAACAAGTTCTCGCTGCCTTCCCGTTTTCCTTTAAAAACCTGTCGACAAATTACTTCCTTTTTCCTTCCTTTTTGGTAAAATGGATAGAGCATTTTTGCAGAAAAGGGGGAATTATCATGTTTAAGGTCGAATCATACAACGCTAACCGCGAAAATAATTATCAATTATTGCTAAAGCAACTAAAAGCGCTGCTGGAGGGAGAAACCAACCCTGTTGCCAATTTCAGCAATGCTTCTGCGCTGCTGAATCAATTTCTTGATAGAATCAACTGGGTAGGGTTTTACCTTATGGAAGACGGGGAATTGGTACTCGGTCCTTTCCAGGGACTACCCGCTTGTGTCCGGATTCCTGTCGGCAAAGGGGTATGCGGCACTGCGGTCTCCAGAATGGAGACCATCCGGGTAGCAGATGTCCACCAGTTCCCTGGCCACATTGCATGCGATGCAGCTTCCCAATCAGAAATCGTGATTCCAATGGTCGACAATGGAAAGCTTGTGGGTGTGCTCGATATCGACTCTCCTGAAAAGGATCGCTTTGATGAACTGGATCAGCGCATGCTCGAGGAGTTTGTTTCATTGCTAATGAACCTATATAAAGGGTGACTTGTGATTCACTAAAAAACAGCTGCCCATGCAGCTGTTTTTTTTAGCATTTTTCTGAAGCAGCGCTTAAGGCCTGCTCCAGGTCTCCCCATATGTCCTCCCATGCTTCAAGGCCGACAGACAGCCGAAGCAGGCTGTCATCTATCCCCATTTTTTCCCGATCTTCCCGGGGAACCACAGCATGGGTCATCGTTGCCGGATGCTGGATGAGCGTTTCTGCATCCCCAAGACTGACAGCAATCTTAATGAGTTTTAATTTATCCATGAATGCCTGGGCATTTTCCTTTGTGCCTTTTATCGTGAAGGAGATAAGCCCCCCAGGCCTGCGCATCTGTTTTTTAGCAATGCTGTAATCGGGGTGTCCGGGATTTCCGGGAAAATATACGCTTTGCACTGCGTGATGGGCTTTCAGGTAAGCGGCGAGCTTTTCGGCATTTTCGCAGTGCCGGTCCATTCTGACATGCAAAGTTTTCAGGCCCCTCAGGAGCAGCCAGGCATCGAACGGGGATATGACCCCGCCCATATCCTTAAGGGTGGTCATGGCCACTTTGCTCATAAATTCCTCGCTGCCCGCTGCCAAACCGGCTATCACGTCTCCATGCCCGCAAACATACTTGGTCGCGCTATGAATGACCACATCGCAGCCCTTCTCCAGAGGCTTTTGGAGATAAGGCGAACAGAAGGTATTGTCCACCACGACCGGAATGCCTTTTTCCTTCGCAGCCTCCGCCACCATTTGCAGGTCCACCAGCCGCATCGTTGGATTGATTGGGGTTTCGATATAAATGCAAACCGTGTTGGGGCGAATGGCCTGCAGGACACTTTCCCTGCTTTCCATTAACGAGAAATCATGATCGACATTAAACTTATCCTTCATAAGCTGCAGGAGCCCAAATGTACAGCCGTAAACCCCTTGGGAACAAAGGATATGGTCGCCAGCCTTCACGATGGAAAACAGGACGGAAGAAACGGCGGCCATGCCCGAGCCAAATGCCAATGCCTTTTCGGCTCCCTCGAGCGCTGCCATCCTTTCTTCAAGCACCTTCACAGTCGGGTTGCCCAGCCGCGAATAGATATACCCTTCCTCTTCCCCGGCAAACCGCCTTTCCCCCTGGGCCGCATTTGCGAATGTAAATGTACTGCTCTGAAATAATGGCGGCACAAGGCTCCCGCTGTTCTCTCCCGAATCATACCCCATGTGGATGACATCTGTTTCAAAGCGTTTATTCTTCTCCATGCTTCTCCTCCTGTTTTATTGTAAGCGTTTACAAACCACCACTTCTAGAATATGATATGGCTGCGGATATGAAAAGGGTTTTGTCCTTTTAAAAATACACCTTGACTTTTACGCTTTAAAAATAATATAATACTCTTTGTGTAAAATATCGCAGCCTAAGTGAAGACCTTTATGAGTGTATTTTGTTCCTCAAAGACCTAATTGCTTTGATGGTGCATCGTGTAACCCGCTGCTGCTAGGGCGAAGGTGCATGAAAACAGAATACGCATACTGCGTTTCACGAACTGTTTTTATTTTACCGAAATAAAAACACAAGGAGGAGTCATTCATGGCTCGTTATACCGGCCCAAGCTGGAAACTATCCCGCCGTCTTGGAATCTCTCTAAGCGGTACAGGTAAAGAATTAGAAAAACGCCCTTACGCACCAGGTCCACATGGTCCTAACCAGCGTAAAAAGCTTTCCGAATACGGATTGCAGCTTCAAGAGAAGCAAAAGCTTCGTCATATGTACGGAGTAACTGAGCGCCAGTTCCGCAACCTGTTTGACAAAGCAGGCAAAATGGCAGGCGTTCACGGTGAGAACTTCATGGTTCTTCTTGAATCCCGCCTTGACAATGTTGTTTACCGTTTAGGTCTTGCCCGCACTCGCCGTGCAGCTCGCCAGCTGGTAAACCATGGCCACATTCTTGTTAACGGATCTCGCGTAGATATCCCATCTTACCGCGTAGCTCCTGGCCAAACAATCAGCCTTCGTGAAAAGTCCCGCAACCTTGATGTTGTTAAAGAAGCAGTTGAAGTGAACAACTTCGTACCTGACTACTTGACTTTCGACGCTGATAAGCTAGAAGGAACTTTCACTCGTCTTCCTGAGCGTTCTGAACTTCCAGCTGAAATCAACGAAGCTCTTATCGTTGAATTCTACTCTCGTTAATCATAGCAGTAACAAAAACCCCCTTCCGGAAACGGCAGGGGATTTTTGTTTTGTGGATTGCAGGGATTGCTAGTTTGGTTGGACTGTAGAGTGGAGGGGTGGCATGGGGAGAGGAGGCATTCGGACTGGATTTCCTGTTTTCTCTCCGGCCCCTGTCCGAATGAGAGCTCCATGCGGACTCGATTCACGCTTTTCCCCCGCCCCTGTCCGAATCTCCCGCTGCCTCCTCCATCCAGGAACTGAGGCTCTCACTAAAAAAACCTCCCGGCAAGCCGGGAGGTTACGTATTTAGTATTTAATAAGGAAGTATTTTTTCTTGCCGCGGCGGATAATCGTGAATTGGTCTTCAATCTGGTCCGCTGCGCTTAATACATAGTTCGTGTCTGTCTGGCGCTCGCCGTTAATCGACACAGCTCCATTGCTGACGTCTTCCCGCGCCTGGCGTTTTGATGGGCTGATTTTAGCCGCAACAAGAAGGTCGACCAGCCCAAGCTCCTCGCCTGCAGGAGCCTCATAGGATGGTACATCCTTGAAGCCTTGCTTAATTTCGGCCGCAGAAAGGTTTTTCACATCACCGCTAAACAGAGCGGCCGAAATTTTAATAGCCTGCTGCAATGCTTCCTCTCCATGTATCATCCTGGTCATTTCTTCGGCAAGAGCTTTTTGCGCCTTTCGCAGATGAGCCTCTTCCTGAAGGGATGCTTCCAATGCTTCAATTTCTTCCCTGGAAAGGAAGGTGAAGAATTTAAGGTATTTTACGACATCGGCATCCGCTGTGTTGATCCAGAATTGGTAGAACTCGTATGGTGATGTCTTTTCCGGATCAAGCCAGATGGCGCCGCCCTCCGTTTTGCCAAACTTTGTTCCATCTGCCTTGGTTACCAGCGGAATCGTCAGGCCATATGCCTTTGATCCTTCAGGAGCCATTTTGCGGATCAGCTCAAGGCCGGTGGTGATATTGCCCCATTGGTCGCTGCCCCCGATCTGCAGTTTGCACTGATGGTTTTCATATAAATGAAGGAAATCCATCGCCTGAAGGATGGTGTACGTGAATTCGGTAAACGAAATCCCTGTCTCAAGACGGGAGGAAATCGTGTCCTTGGCAAGCATATAGTTGACGCCGACATGCTTCCCGAAGTCGCGCAGGAATGTCACCACGTCGAGTTTGCTGGTCCAGTCATAGTTGTTCACCAGGATGGCCCCATTTTCTCCTTCAAAATGAAAAATCTGCTGAAGCTGTTTTTGGATGCCTTTTACATTCCTTTCCACATCCTCAAGCGTTTGCAGCTTTCTTTCCTCACTTTTTCCGCTTGGGTCCCCAATCAGCCCTGTTGCCCCGCCGACCAGGACAATTGGACGATGGCCGTGATTCTGGAAACGCCTTAAGGTTAAAAACGGCAGAAGGTGCCCGATATGCATGCTGTCAGCCGTCGGGTCTACACCGCAATATAACGAAATTTTTTCCTTATCCAATGTTTCAGCAAGACCTTCCTCATCTGTCTGCTGGTAAACTACTCCACGCCATCTCAAATCATCCAATAATTCCATTGCGTTTTCCTCCATTACATAAAGTAAGCTCCGTTGGGTTCCTTTCAGCCCGGAACGCTCCGCATGAAAATAAAAAGCGCCCCTGCAATAAATGCAGGGGCGCTGTATGCGCGGTACCACCCGGCTTGAAAACAAATTGTCTTCCACTCGAAAAGATAACGGTTAGACCGTCCGCTGCTACTGATTTCCCAGCGGCGCTCGGGGAGGTAATTCATCCTTCTATTTGTACCGGCTCGCAGCCTCCGCCGGCTTTCTGGAAACAGGGATAGAAGCACTACTGGATTCCCGTCAAAGCTTTTTATAATATTATTAAAGCATTTTTACCATATATTCAGGGATATTGTCAAACTGCATGATGAAAAAATCAGGAAATTGTAAACCGCTGTCATTTCCCCTGCCGTGTTTATGCTATAATGAATGTGTTTTAGGGGGAGTGATAATGAGTCAAGAAAAACGCGGATGGAAAGATAGATTCACATCCTGGTCGGCTTTTTTTACAAATAAACGAACAGTAAAAAGCGCCAGGGTTACTTACAGTGTCGTCTGGAACCTGCTGTTGCTGTTCCTCATCATCATCGTCATCGGGGCCGGCTTTGCCGGCGGCGCAGGTGCAGGGTATTTTGCATCACTTGTAAAGGATGAGCCAGTCCGTTCCTATGATAAGATGAAGAAAGAAATCTACAACTATGAGGAAACATCCAACTTGTTTTTTTCGGATAATGTCTACCTCGGAAAACTTCGAACCGACCTGTATCGGGAAGAAGTGGAGCTGAAGGATATTTCACAGCACCTGATCAATGCTGTCATTGCAACAGAAGATGAGTATTTTTACGAGCATGACGGGGTTGTGCCCAAAGCGATCATGCGCGCCCTGTTCCAGGAAGTGACCAATTCGGCCAACTCTTCTGGAGGAAGCACGCTGACGCAGCAGCTGATAAAAAATCAAATCCTGACAAACGAGGTTTCTTTTGAAAGAAAGGCAAAGGAAATTCTGCTTGCCTTGCGCCTCGAGCGTTTTTTTGAAAAAGAGGAAATTCTTGAAGCCTACTTGAATGTCGCTACCTTCGGCCGTGATGCTTCCGGCAATAACATCGCTGGCGTCCAGGCGGCCGCAAGGGGAATTTTCGGCGTCGATGTCAAGGATCTGACCTTGCCGCAGGCGGCATTCATTGCTGGACTGCCGCAAAGCCCATTCGGCTATACTCCTTTCAGCAGCGATCAGGGAAAGCTGAAGGAAAATCTGGAGCCCGGGCTGTCGAGAATGAAAACCGTCCTTGAAAGAATGCATACCGGCGGTTTCATCACGGAGGAAGAATATAATCAAGCGTCTGCCTACGATATCACAAAGGACTTTCTAAAAGAGGCAGACAGCGGAAATACAATTGAGGAGTACCCGTATCTCACAATGGAAATTGAAAAGAGGGCCAAAGATATCCTCGCGAAGATTTTGGCTGAGCAGGCAGGCTATGAGCCGGAGGATTACGATAACGATAAAGACCTCCGGGCTGAATTCAATGCCCTGGCTGACCGGAACATGCGCCAGAGCGGCTACAATATCCATACGACGATTAATAAAGAAATCTATGACCGCATGCAGGAGGTCGCAAAGAACTTTCAGCTGTATGGAAGCAACAAAACCATCCAGCAGCGTAATCCTGAAACAGGCAAGATGGAAAACGTTACCCTGCCGGTAGAGCTGGGAGCCATCCTGATTGAAAATAAAACTGGAAAAATCATCAGCTTTGTCGGTGGCCGTGATTTTAAACGGGAACAAGTAAATCACGCTACGTTTGCAAAGAGACCAAACGGTTCCACGATGAAACCATTGCTTGTCTATGCTCCGGCCATGGAGCTAGGAAAGCTTCATCCGGGAAGCGTGCTTCCAGACGTTGAAGTTTACCTTAATGGACCAGGAAAACCGTGGCCAAACAACTACGACAGAAGCTACAGCGGCTTGACTTCAGCACGCTATGCACTGACACGTTCCTATAACGTTCCTGCTGTCGTCGCCTACAAAAATATTGTGAACCAAAGGCCGACGACGTTCCTGGAGAAGATGGGCTTCACTTCCCTCGAGAAGGATGACCATACGAACCTTTCGGCATCCCTTGGCTCCATTGCGGGTGTAACTGTTGAAGAAAATGTCAATGCCTATGGAACATTTGCCAACGGGGGCAAATTTATCGATGCGTACATGATCGATAAAATTACCGATAAGGATGGCAATGTCATTTTTGAACACAAATCCGAGCCTGTGGATGTATTCAGTCCGCAGACAGCCTATTTGACGGTTGATATGATGCGCGATGTCATCACCCGGGGCACAGCCACCTCCCTTAACAACCGGCTGAAATTCAGTTCGGACTGGGCAGGCAAAACGGGAACAGGCCATAATTATTATGATTCCTGGTTTGTTGCCACGAATCCCAATGTCTCATTCGGCGTTTGGAACGGATATGACGTGAACCTGTCATTGGAGAGATCTTATAAAGGAGTAAGCTATGGGATGCGGAATATTTATCTTTGGGCTGACTTGATGAACGCAGCCTATGATGTGGATCCCAAGCTTGTCGATCCGGACCAGCGTTTTGAAATGCCAGGCGGGATTGTCAGAAGGTCTTATTGCTCTGTTTCAGGCTTGCTGCCTTCCAAAGCTTGTTCTGATGCAGGACTGGTCCAGTCAGACCTCTTTATCGCCAAGTATGCACCGACAAAGGTCGACGACAGCCTGTCGGCGAGCAGATTTGTAAGGGTTGGGGATAAACGCTACTTCGCCCTCGATTCCACACCAGGCGAATTTGTGGAAACTGGCGGGGTAACGATTGATCCAAGCTACATGGAAAGCCTCATTGGCCATAAGATTAAAAATCCATCCCAGCTTGTGCCCGGAAAAGAAGCCTGGTCCAACATCCTTGTGGCCAGCTCCAAGCTGAATGAAAACGGCCGTACGCCATCTCCGCTTAAAATCAGTGCGAGCGGCAAGACGATAAAGTGGAGTTCTCATGGCGATAATGATGTGGTCGGTTATCGGATATACAATAATGGCAAAAAAGTTGCGAGCATCAAGTCTGGATCATCGCTATCCTATTCTGCCGGAAATGGATCCTTCCATGTGACCGCGGTTGATATCGCAGGCAAGGAGTCCGCCCCTTCCAATATGGTAAAGATTGGCGAGGAGAAACCTAAGGAAAAAGAAGCGGAGAAACCAAAACAGGAGAATAAGCCAAAAGCAGAGGATACACCAAAGCCAGCTGATGGCGAAAAGCCTCCGGAAGAGACACCTGATGATCCTGAGGATGAAAGCTAAATCATATTTTTGTGCGGAGGATGGCTCCTCCGCCTTTTGTTATCAAAGACGCAAAAAAGGAACCGCGGAACGGTTCCTTTTTTTGCATGAAAGCCCTGCGGTTGGCGCAGGCTTCCTAGTCTTCCATCGTTGATAAATCACCTGTCGGAAGGTCGAGCTCCCAGGCCTTTAGGACGCGGCGCATGATTTTACCGCTCCGGGTCTTCGGCAGCTTGTCACGGAAGTCGATTTCCCTTGGTGCAGCATGGGCTGCGAGACCCTTTTTGACAAACTGGCGGATTTCTTCCTTCAGTTCATCCGACTGCTCGTAGCCGTCCCTTAAAGCGATGAATGCCTTGATAATTTCGCCCCTGACCGGGTCCGGCTTCCCAATCACTCCGGCTTCTGCCACTGCCGGGTGTTCGACCAGCTTGCTTTCTACCTCGAACGGGCCAACACGCTCTCCGGATGTCATGATGACATCATCAATCCGGCCCTGGAACCAGAAATAGCCATCTTCATCCATATAAGCGGAATCGCCTGAAACATACCAGTCGCCAGGCATAAAGTAGGATTCGTATTTTGGCTGATTGTTCCAGATTGTATGCATCATTGAAGGCCAGCCCTTTTTAATGGCCAGGTTGCCCATGCGGTAAGGCGGAAGCTCTTCGCCGCGGTCATCGACAATCGCCGCCTTGACTCCTGGAATAGGCTTGCCCATTGATCCCGGCTTAATCTCCATACAAGGATAGTTGCAGATCAGCTGAGCGCCTGTCTCTGTCATCCACCAGGTATCATGGATACGCAGGTTGAAGACCTTCATGCCCCAGCGGACCACTTCCGGATTCAGCGGCTCACCTACGCTCAGAATATGGCGCAGGCTTGAAAGGTCAAACTTCTTGATAACTTCATCCCCTGCTCCCATCAGCATCCTGAACGCCGTAGGCGCACTGTACCAGACGGTCACACCGTATTCCTCTATCATGCTGTACCATGTTTCCGGACTAAAGCGTCCCCCCACCACAACATTTGTTGAGCCTGTCAGCCAAGGTCCGAATATTCCATAGGAGGTGCCAGTCACCCAGCCGGGGTCTGCTGTACACCAGTAGACATCCTCTTCCTTCAAATCCAGTACCCATTTGGCCGTCTGGTAGTGCTGGACCATGGCATTATGGACGTGCAGCACCCCTTTTGGCTTCCCTGTTGAGCCGGAAGTATAATGGAGAATCAGTCCATCACTCCGGTCGACCCATTCGATTTGAAGCTTTTTACTGGCAGCGGCCAGCTTCTTGTTAAAATCAATGAACTTTCCGGACTCTTCAATATCATTTCCTACCAGGAAAATATGCTTCAATTCCGGCAGTTCCTCCACTGGTACGCGCTTTAGAAGTTCCGGTGTTGTCACAAGGACCTTTGCCCCGCTGTCCTGCAGACGGTCACGCACCGCTCCCTCCATGAATGCTTCAAACAGCGGTCCGACAATGGCCCCAAGCTTGATGGCACCAAGCACCGCGAAATATAGTTCCGGAGAGCGCGGCATGAAAATGAATACCCGGTCTCCCTTCTCTACATCACCATATGTTTTAAACACATTCCCAGCCTGGTTGGAATATTCCTTCATTTCCCTGTAAGTATATTTTTCCTTGCGGTTTCCTTCCTGATAAAAAAGGGCTATTTTATTTTTCCGGAATCCTTCGGCATGGCGGTCGACTGCTTCATACGCCATGTTCACCTTGCCGGTATCGGACCAGGAGAAGTTCTTTTCGGCCTCCTGCCAATTAAATTGGCTATACGTCTCTTCATAGTTTTGGAGATTGTGAGACCCCTTGATTACTGGTAACGCTTCCACTTTCATTCACGTGTCCCCCTTAACTCATCGTATTTAAAAAACATTATAGTATAAATATGTTATTTTCACAATTTTTAAAATTGTGGAGAATAACATTTTTTATCAAAACCACCTGTTTTCTGGCTGGCCGGATAAGACAGAAAATTTAGTGAAAACGCTTTTATTTTTCCATTTTCATGTATAATAGAGAGGAGAATTCCAACTGTTTTGGTGGTGACTGAATGGAACATAAAAAAACTTACAACGCAAAAGAAGTAAAAACGGTCCATGGAAGCCTGATTATCGAGGGCCCTGTTTCTTCCGAAAAAATTGCAAATTTGGAGTTCCACCACGATTTGGTTGCTTTCAGGCAGCCCGCCCAGCAGCATCAGGCCCTGATTGAGATTGCCAAGTTGCCTGAAGGCAGAATCATTATTGCCAGGCACGAGCATATGATAGTCGGCTATGTTACCTATCTGTATCCGGATCCGCTTGAGCGCTGGTCGGAAGGCGGCATGGAGGATTTGATCGAACTTGGGGCCATTGAAGTTATCCCGAAGTTTCGCGGTGCCTCAGTAGGCAAAAACCTGCTGGTCGTTTCGATGATGGATGATGCAATGGAAGATTATATTATTATTACGACAGAATATTATTGGCATTGGGATTTAAAGAGCACTGGGCTGAATGTATGGGAGTATCGGAAAATGATGGAAAAAATGATGAACGCGGGGGGTCTTGAATGGTATGCGACCGATGATCCCGAAATCAGTTCCCACCCGGCGAATTGCCTGATGGCAAGGATCGGAAAAAGAATTGGCCCTGAATCGGTTGAAAGATTCGATCGTTTAAGGTTCATGAACCGATTTATGTATTGATCCTCAAAATCTATCAATCCAGCAAGGGGGACTATGATGATAGTAGAAGAAATCATGCAGAGCGACGTAAGGACGCTTAAGCCCGAAAATACGATTGAAGAAGCCTGCGACCTGATGGAGAAGAAAAGGATTAGGCATTTGCCGATTGTCAATGGAAGCGGGAAGCTGGTCGGCCTCGTAACGGACCGTGATATCCGCGCTGCACTTCCTTCCATTTTCCTCCGCAAGGATGACCAGGGCATACTGGCCAAACCGCTTGAAAGCTTGATGACGACCGAGCTGATCACCTGCCATCCGCTTGATTTTGTCGAGGAAGTCGCAGCACTATTTTATGAGCATAATATCGGCTGCCTTCCTGTAGTCAATGACCGGAAGCTTGTTGGGATTATAACAGAAACAGATTTGCTCCACACTCTTGTGGCCTTGACAGGAGCGCATCAGCCCGGATCGCAAATCGAAGTGAAAGTCCCTAACAAGGCAGGCATGCTGAACAGTGTGGCTTCGATTATCAGTGCAAGGAAAGCAAACATCTCCTCTGTCCTTGTCTACCCCGATCGGCAGGATGCAAGCTATAAGATTCTTGTGTTCAGGGTCCAGACCATGAATCCCATCAGCCTGATTGATGATTTGAAAAAGGCGGGTTTCAATGTACTATGGCCAAATCTTCCGGGGGTTTCATCATGAGCGGCAATTCCGTTTTCGTCTATTCAGAGGATTTGCTTAAATACAAATTCAGCAGCCATCATCCTTTTAACCAGCTGCGCCTGAAATTGACGCTTGACCTTCTCCAGAAGGCAAATGCCATCTCGGATGAGCAGATCATTGTTCCTCGCCCCGCAACCGAGGACGAGCTGTTCCTGATTCACGACCCCGATTATGTAAACGCTGTCAGGCTTGCCGGCCATGGTCAGCTTCAGTCCGAGGCAGCGGATGGATTTGGCCTTGGAACGGACGATACCCCAATTTTTGAAAATATGCATGAAGCAAGCTCCCTGCTCGTGGGAGGAACCCTGACTGCGGTAGATCAGGTAATGACCGGCAAAGCTAGTCATGCCCTCCATCTTGGGGGCGGGCTGCACCACGGATTCCGCGGTAAAGCGTCCGGCTTCTGCATTTACAATGACAGTTCAGTAGCCATCAAATACCTGCAGGAAAAATACAATGCGCGGGTATTATACGTGGATACGGATGCCCACCATGGCGACGGCGTGCAATGGTCCTTTTATGACGACCCGAATGTATGCACACTCTCCATACACGAGACAGGAAGGTACTTGTTTCCCGGGACAGGAAATGTGAACGAACGCGGTCAGGGAAAAGGCTATGGCTATTCCTTCAATATTCCGGTCGATGCGTTTACGGAAGATGAGTCCTGGCTGGATGCGTACCGGCAGGCGATTACCGAAGTGGCAGAGTTCTTTAAACCTGACGTTATCCTCACCCAAAATGGAGCGGATTCCCATTATTACGATCCGCTGACACATCTCTCGGCCACGATGAAAATATATCGGGAGATTCCCAAGCTGGCCCACCAGATCGCCCACCAATATTGCGGCGGCAAGTGGATTGCCGTCGGCGGCGGCGGCTACGATATATGGCGGGTGGTGCCGCGCGCCTGGGCGCTGATCTGGATGGAAATGACCGAAAACCCGAATTGCCATGGCCTTCTCCCCGAAAAATGGATACAGGAATGGCAATCTAAAGCCGAGGTGCCGCTTCCAAAGGAATGGGAGGATCCTGACGGGATTTATCAGCCCATTCCCCGGAAACAGGAAATCACAGAAAAAAACAGCCAGACACTTGAAAAAGCACTCTATCCAATCAGAAGCCAGAAGAAGTCGGAGGAATTGGAACCAAAGGCAGAGGCTCCACGAAAACAATAAAAGAAGACCGCAATTAAATGCGGCCTTTTTTTATTATTTCGTGGACTGCCTGTATTCAATTCTATGCGGCAGGAGAACTGTTTGATCTTCTACTGTCTCCTTGTTCATCAGTTTAGTCAGGAGCCTCATCGCAACTGCGCCGATGTCGTATAAAGGCTGGACAATCGTTGTCAGCTGGGGACGGACCATCAGGGCCAGCCTTGTATTGTCAGAGCTGATCACCTCAAAGTCTTCCGGCACGTTATATCCGCGATCCACTGCACCGTGTACAACACCAAGTGCCATTTCATCGGAACCTACGATGACGGCTGAAGGCTTTTCTGGCACCTCAAGAAGCTTTTCCAGCGCCTCCAAACCTGAATCATACGTATAATCACCTTCAATCACCAGATCCTCTTCATAGCCAAGCCCGGCCTCTTCAAGTGCACGCTTGTAACCGGCAAGCTTCTTCTCCGTATTAATTGGTTCATGGAGCGGTCCAACCACAAAGGCGATTTTTTCATGCCCTTTATCCACCATAACCTGAACGGCATCAAATGTTGCTTGCTCATAGTCGATATTGACAGTCGGAACGCTCTCGGAACTTTCAATTGATCCGGCAAGAACAATCGGCACAGGTGATTTTTTAAATTCGTCCACATGTTCTTCCGTTATATTGCCACCCATGAAAACAATGCCGTCCACTTGCTTGCCCAGCATTGTATTCAATAGGTGAAGCTCTTTTTCCTTATTCTGGTCAGAGCTGCTGAGGATGATATTGTATTTGTACATGGTGGCAATATCCTCGATTCCTCTGGCAAGTTCCGCAAAAAATGGGGAGGAGATATCGGGAATGACAACTCCTACCGTTGTTGTCTTTTTGCTCGCCAGCCCTCTTGCTACTGCGTTAGGACGATACCCCAGCCTTTCAATGACTTCGAGAACCTTTTTCCTGGTCACCGGTTTTACATTGGGATTGCCATTGACAACCCGGGAAACCGTTGCCATCGATACATTCGCTTCCCTTGCGACATCGTATATTGTTATATTCATGAATACCACTCCTTACATTCCGGCACATATCTTTTCTGTTAGTTTACAGCATAATCAACAATATTAAACATTTTTGAGATTGTGATTATATGTACAAGAATAATCCTGTTATTAATCATACGATATCCACGCCATTCCCGCAATCTGAAGGGGTGTTTTTTTCAGAAAATGCCCATATATTTTGCATAAAATCAGCTTCATATGATTAATAGCCTATTCTTCCAAGAAAAAACCTCCCCTGCTTAAAAGAGGGGAGGTGCTCGTTAATTTTAGATATGAACAAAAGAGGATGCACGAAGAGAGTTGACAAACTCATCGAACTGCTTAAGATCCATTTGCTGTGCGTTGTCTGACAGGGCTACAGCCGGATCCGGATGTACTTCTGCCATTACGCCGTCCGCCCCAATAGCCAAGGCTGCTTTCGCAGTTGGAAGAAGCAGGTCCCTTCTTCCTGTGGAATGGGTAACGTCCACCATGACAGGAAGATGCGTTTCCTGTTTTAGGATAGGTACCGCTGAGATATCAAGTGTGTTTCTGGTAGCTTTTTCATATGTGCGGATGCCGCGCTCACAAAGAATGATCTGTCCATTTCCTTGGGACATAATGTATTCAGCCGCATTGATGAACTCCTCGATGGTGGCTGACAGGCCTCTCTTCAGGAGAACAGGCTTGTTGACTGCACCTGCTGCTTTTAAAAGCTCAAAGTTCTGCATGTTGCGCGCACCGATTTGGATCACATCAATGTAGTCCACAGCCGTTTCAATATCGTTCGGATGGACGATTTCACTGATGACAGCCATATCATATTCATCGGCAACCCTTTTAAGGATCTTTAGGCCCTCGAGGCCCAGTCCCTGGAAGTCGTATGGAGATGTCCTTGGTTTATAAGCGCCTCCGCGAAGCAGCCTGAAACCTTTTTCTTTGACTGCTGCCGCCACAGTTGCAACCTGCTCATATGATTCAACCGAACATGGTCCGAAAACAAACTGCTGGCTGCCATCGCCAATTTTAACACCTTTCACATCGATGACGGTATTGTCCGGTTTTTTCTTGCGTGAGACTAAAAGCGCTTTGCGGTGGTCATCCTCCTGAAGCTCCAGGCCCGCCTTGAAAATTTGCTTGAAGATATGTTCAACCGTCGAGTTTTCAAACGGTCCGTCATTATTTTCCTTGATTAGGTCAAGCATGTGGCGTTCACGGACAGGATCGTAACGGTAAACCCCCTGCGTCTCTTTCGCCTTGCCAATTTCCTGTACAAGCAGGGCTCTCTCATTGATTAGGGAAAGCAGCTCCAGATTTAATTCATCCACGCGCTTTCTTAGTTGGTCCAGCTTTTCGTTGCTCATTATCGTCCCGTCCCTTCGAATTTAGTTATCAGAATCTTACTGCTTTTTTATATTAGGGTTATTATATATGAATTAGTAAGGATTGTCACGAACTTCTTTATTAATTAAACGCTTTTAAGCGCTAAAGTAACATAAAGTAAAGATAATTGCCTATGTAAATGATGAATCCCGGAATGTGCAAAAAACATCCATGGATGCCATGGATGTTTATTTGCTTTCCTGTACAGCTTCAGCCAGGGACTTTTTCGTGATTTTCCAATGAGATGCATGCCAGGAAACATTGGAGTTAGAAAAAAGAATGGCCTGCGGCGACTCATGCTTAATATGATATTTTTCGGCAATATGATTGGATAATGGCCTTGCCTCCTGCACCGCCAAATAGTAACACGGAACCGAATTTTCTGCTGAAAAGCTTTCGTATTCATCAAATGCTGCCTGGCTTATTGGGCATGTCAGGCTGTGTTTGACCATCAGGAATGTTGTCCCATCTTCGGTAAGCTTGTCAAATTCCTCAATTGAACTGATTTTATTCACCATACTCACTCCTCAAAAATTTCTGTTTATTATAAAAATAAGCGGTGAAGCAATTCTATCACTTCACCGCCTGCAAAAACAACTTTACTGATTCAGTTTTTCTTCTGTTTCATCAAAAGCTGCCTGTGTTTCTTGCAGCTTTCGCTGGATTTCCTCGTTGGTGGCCGTGTGGGTCTGCTCCATGCTGCTGGTTTCGGCCATTGAAGTAGGGACATTCTCCAAATCGCCCTCAGGCCCCTCATTCTGGCCTTGGCCCTGTTTCCCTTTTACTTTGCTGACCAAGTCTGAGGATTGCTGGGAAACGGTCTGTGCAAGCGAGTTGGCCTTTTCCTTCGCTGTGGATGCAAGCTCGCTGCTCTTCGTAATGGCTTTGTCCTTTTGCTCATTCAAGGTCGTGCGCAATTCCTTGCCTGACTTTGGCGTCAAAAACAAGGCAGCCGCAGCCCCAGCAAGGCCTCCAATGATGGCGCCGATTAGGAAATCGCGTGAATTCGTGCCGGAATCATTCCGTGCGTTTAATTCTCTTCCGCTAACTTCTCTTCCGTTAAATTCTCTTCCATTGAATTCCCTGTTTGACATGGTATCATCACCTCTTCTATTAGTATCTTTGCCTTTCCTGCCCTCTGGCAAGGACTCTTTCATGCTCTCGCTCCTGCTCTTTGGCAATAAGCCTTTCCCGTTCCCTGGCCAGGCTGCGCTCGCGCTCCTGCTCTCTGGCAAGGACTCTTTCACCTTCGAGCTGGTGGCTGATGGGGCTTGTCCTTCTGGATTTCCACTTGTCCTTCAGTTCAAGGAACACATTTCCCCATTGAACGACTTGGGAAATCTTATCCTGGTTCTTATCGATTTGGCTGTCTACCATTGTGCTGATCGTGTGGATTGACTGGTTAAACCTTTGTACAGAATTGCCGACATCTTTAACGGCTGTTACCACTGTGTTCAGGCTCTCCGATTTCTGTTGGATATCGTCAGCCAGCGTGTTGGTTTTATGTAGCAACACGGTTGTTTCCCGGGTCACCCCGTCCAGCTGCCTCTCCAGGCCAGTGAGCGTATTGGCAACGCTGTCCAGCGTCATCTGCAATGATTTTAACGTTTTCGCCAGGTAAATGACCAGTACCAGAAAAGCGACGGCTGCCAAGGCAGCACTTAAATAAAGAATGATTTCCATCGTATGCACCTCCGTTTAGCTTACAGTCTTTTTACCCTGACTTAAGGGATATAAAACACTTAGGTTCTTATGTATTCTTCTTAATCGTTCCCAATTCCTTCCCTCTTTATCATAAGGATTACTTTAGGAAAAAACCAGACCATGAGGTACAATAATACTGTGTTTTTTTACAATAACCTGGAGGGATGCACATGAAAGACCCGCGTATTGCCAAATTGGCAAAGAATTTAATCAACTATTCCGTTAAGCTTCATAAAGGAGAAAAAGTGCTGATTGAAAATTTCGGCCTGCAGCGCGAGCTTGTTACGGCACTGGTAAAAGAAGCTTATGAAGCTGGAGGCTACCCATTTGTCCTTCTAAAAGACCACCAGGTAGACAGGTCCCTCCTGCTGGGCGCCAAGGAAGAACAGTTTAATATGATGGCCGAGTTCGAAGCGAATGTAATGGACAAAATGGATGCCTATATCGGTCTTCGCTCTGGAGACAATATCAATGAGCATGCTGACGTTCCCGATGATAAAATGAAAATTCACGGCAGTACGATTGGCAAAAAGGTACATAGAGACATCCGTGTCCCAAAAACAAAATGGGTGGTTCTCCGCTACCCGACTTCTTCAATGGCCCAGCTGGCCAAGATGAGCACAGAAGCCTTCGAAGACTATTATTTTAATGTATGCAACCTGGACTATGGCAAAATGGACAAAGCGATGGACGCGCTTGTCGAACTTATGGATAGAACGGATAAAGTCAGGATTACCGGCCCTGGCACCGAGCTCAGCTTCTCCATTAAGGATATTCCAGCCATAAAATGCGCCGGCGAGATGAATATCCCTGATGGCGAGGTATACACCGCCCCAGTGCGGGAGTCTGTCAACGGAACCATCACTTACAACACTCCCTCTCCATATCAGGGTTTCACTTTTGAAAATGTCTCCCTTACATTCAAGGACGGGAAGATTGTGGAAGCATCAGCTAATGATAGCGAGCGCATCAACAAAATTTTTGACACGGATGAAGGTGCACGCTATATCGGCGAATTCGCCATTGGCGTCAATCCTTACATCCAGACGCCAATGCAGGATATCCTGTTTGATGAAAAAATAGATGGAAGCTTTCATTTTACTCCTGGGCAGAGCTATGACAATGCCTACAATGGAAACCATTCAAATATCCACTGGGACATGGTCAACATCCAGCGGCCGGAATACGGCGGCGGCGAAATTTATTTTGATGATGTCCTGATTCGCAAAGACGGACGTTTTGTCATTGGGAAACTCGAAGCACTAAATCCCGAAAACCTCAAATAGAAATGAAAAAAGGCATCGATTTTGGAAATCGATGCCTTTTTAAATGGATGCCGTGTAAGGTCACTACACTTTTAGTGTGTCTTCATAGGCTTGCTGGAATTTCTGGATATCCCCGGCCCCCATAAAAACGATTACGGCATTTTCATGCTTTTGCAGCACGGAAGTATCCTCTTCGGAGATGGTTTCTGCGCCTTCCACTTTTTGCCGAAGATCTTCAATGGATAGCTTTCCGTGGTTTTCCCTGGCAGAGCCAAAGATTTCACATAAATAAACTTTATCCGCCTGGCTCAGGCTGTCTGCAAACTCCTGAAGGAAAGTTTGCGTCCTTGTGAACGTATGCGGCTGGAAAACCGCAATGATGTCGCGGTCAGGGTACTTCTGTTTTGCCGCATCAATGGTCGCCTTGATTTCGGTAGGGTGGTGCGCATAGTCGTCAATGATTACCTGTCCGCCAATTTCCTTTTGGGAGAAGCGGCGTTTTACACCCTCGAAGGTCTTTAATTGCTCTTCAATGATCTTCGCATCGATTCCTTCATAATTGCAAAGCCCAATGACAGCCAGTGCATTAAGGACATTATGGTCGCCATATGTCGGAATGGAGAAAGTATGATAGAACGTATTTCTAACAAATACATCAAAGGTAGTTCCATCTGTCGACTTCACTACGTTGCGGGCTTGAAAGTCGTTTTCCTCGGCAAATCCGTAGAAAACCACAGGAACTTTTGCCTGGATTTTCTGAAGCTGTTCATCATCGCCACAGGCAAAAATACCTTTTTTCACCTGCCACGACATTTCCTGAAAAGCAGAAAAAACATCTTCGATATTCGCGAAGTAGTCAGGATGGTCAAAGTCGATATTCGTCATAATGGCATAGTCAGGAAAGTAGGATAAGAAATGGCGCCGATATTCACATGCTTCAAACACAAAATATTCGGCGGCCCTGTCCCCTTTTCCGGTACCGTCCCCAATAAGGAAAGAAGTGGGCTTTCCACCCTTCATCACGTGAGCGAGAAGACCCGTAGTCGATGTTTTCCCGTGAGCGCCAGTGACCGCCACACTGATGAAATTTTCCATGAATTCACCAAGGAAGCGGTGGTATCGGACAACCGGAAGGTCCAGTTCCCGGGCTCGTTCGATTTCTTCATGTGTGTCCGGATAAGCGTTACCGGCGATGATGGACATCCCTGGCTGTATGTTTTCCTTGTCAAACGGAAGGATCTTTATTCCGGATTGTTCAAGGGCGTACTGGGTGAAAAATTGTTTCTCGACATCAGAGCCCTGTACCTGGTAGCCCATATCATGGAGAACCTGAGCCAACGCGCTCATTCCAGACCCCTTTATACCTACAAAATGGTAAATAGTCATATAAAGAACCTCCAACAAACGTCTGTATGTAACACAGTATATGACAGTAAGATTGTTTTGCTCACGCCGGGCCAAAGGCGCCCGGCTGTGGCTGTTTTGGATATTAAAGTATTATATCACTTCCAACATCCATTTTCTATTTTGCTGAATACTTAATTATATACCTCAAACTGTGCAATGATCAGGATACCATCATTTACGCTAAAGTACTAGTCTCCTGAAAAGATTCAAGATCGCTGGCAGTAATGAGGACATCCCTCGGTTTGCTGCCCCGCGCCTCAGAAATGAAGCCATGCTGCTCCATCATATCAATCAGCCTTGCCGCCCGGTTGTAGCCAACCTTGAAGCGCCTCTGAATGCTTGATGTTGAAGCTCCTCCATGCTCAATCACAAAGGAACACGCTTCAATAAAAAGTTCGTCTTCTTCTTCAGTGAGCTGCGACTTCCTCAGCAGCTCATCTTGTTCAAATAAATATTCCGGCGTGCGCTGTTTCCGCACAAAAGCAACAACCTCATCAATTTCGCGATCGGAAACAAATGTGCCCTGAAGTCTGTATGGCTTGGAAGAGCCGTTCTCAAGGAAGAGCATATCCCCTTTTCCAAGAAGCTTTTCTGCTCCGCTAATATCGATGATGGTCCTAGAATCCACCTGGGACGATACTGAAAATGCCACTCTTGTTGGAACATTCGCCTTGATCAGGCCGGTGATGACATCTACGGAAGGCCTTTGTGTTGCAATGATCAAGTGTATTCCGCAGGCCCGCGCTTTTTG
Organism: Mesobacillus campisalis; assembly: GCF_000986785.1. Lineage (GTDB taxonomy): Bacteria > Bacillota > Bacilli > Bacillales > Cytobacillaceae > Mesobacillus_B > Mesobacillus_B campisalis. The sequence continues at coordinate 165,425 of NZ_LAYY01000008.1, forward strand.
GGCAATTCGGCAAATGGCTTCTTCCACATCAGCCGGAGACATCATCATCAAGTCTGCAAGTTCATCAATGATAATAACGATGTAAGGAAGTTTATCATGATAACGTTTATGCTCCAAGGCCAACTCATTGAATCTGCCGATATCCCTGACTCCTGTATGCGCGAATAACTCGTAGCGCCTTTCCATCTCGTCCACAGCCCATTTCAAAGAAGCGGTAGCTGCTTTCACATCGGTAATGACCGGACTGACGAGGTGCGGAATATGATTATAAGGGGCCAATTCAACCATCTTCGGATCAATTAACAGCAGCTTTACATCATCTGGATGGGCCTTGTATAAAAGACTTACCAGCATGGTATTGATACACACACTTTTTCCTGATCCAGTTGCTCCGGCAATCAATCCGTGAGGCATTTTCTTGAGATCCGTTACAATCGGCGAACCGGCAATATCCAGGCCCAGGGCAACAGCCAAAGGAGATGCAGTTGATTGGAACCCGCTTGTCTGCAGTATCTCGCTGATCAGGACAGGTCTGCTGGAAGCATTTGGAACCTCAATTCCAATTGTATGTTTCCCGGGAATAGGTGCCTCAATGCGGATATCTTTTGCCGCAAGGCTCAATTTAATATCATCTGATAGATTGGTAATCTTGTTAACTTTTACACCTGGTTCAGGCTGCACCTCAAACCGGGTAACAGAGGGCCCTTGGGTAACATTAACAACCTTTGCGCCTACATTGAAGTTTTTCAGTGTTTCATTGAGCAGATACTCCTGGTGCTGCAGCCAATCCTGATTGGTTGCGGCGATTACAGGCGGCTTCAGAAGATCGAGCGGCGGGAATTCATACGCCCTGGGTGTTTCTTTTACACTATTCGGTGCCGATTCCCCAATTATGTCCTTGTCTTGGGTGATTGCCGGTTCAACAGCGGCTGTAACCGGAGCCAGCTCCTCTTTTTTCCGGTTTTCCAGTTTGCGCTTATCCTGTTTCAGCATCAAGACATTGAACGGTAAATGGCGTTTCGGCGATTGCGGGGAATTTTCCCCGACAGCCTGAGGTTCCTCTTCCCTGGATGGCGAATCTGCTGTCTGGTTTGCTGCAATCACTCCTGTTTTCCCTAAATCCGGACTCTCAAACGTTTCTTGCTCGCTTTCTTGCTCGCTTTCTTTATCCGCCGCTGCCAGCTGTGGCAGAGTCTCGAACTCAGGCACTTCAACAGACCCCTGTTCCGGGATGAAATCCGATTTTTCCTCCGGCTCCTGTTCCAGGATGAATTCCGGCTTTTCCTCCGGCTCCTGTTCCAGGACGAAATCCGGCTTTTCCTCCGGCTCCGGTTTCAGGATGAATTCCGGCTTTTCCTCCGGCTCCTGTTCCAGGATGAATTCCGGCTTTTCCTCCGGCTCCTGTTCCAGGACGAAATCCGGCTTTTCCTCCGGCTCCTGTTCCAGGACGAAATCCGGCTTTTCCTCCGGCTCCGGTTTCATCGCCAGCCCTAACCCATCTTCTAGCTCATATTCAATGACAGATGCCGGCTCTTCCGGAGCAGGGAAGATTTTATCCACTGCCAGCTTTTCTTGCCGGATCTTGCTGACGGCTTCCCATTTCCGTTCATCTGCCTCTCTTTTGGCGCTCCAGCTGCTTGGTGCCCTGACAGCAGGTTCCTTTGGCTGGGGTTCGCTAACCGACCCTTTCACTTCAAATTCTGCCTCTTTGCTTTGTTTAGGCCTGTTAAAGGCGAAAACGGGAGAAGGCGTTTCTGTTGGACGAAACGGATGCCGGCTTGGCTTTATTTGCGCGTGCTTCTCTATTTTGTCCCGGGTTTTCGGTTTTACTGGTTCCAGCTCGTCAGCCAATCCCTGGTCCTGTGCTGCAGGCCGCTGGCGAGGCTTGGCACTTTCCCGCTCACGGGGAGGGCTGTCGGGTATGAGCGGGAACTTAAATTGCCCTTTTGGATATTGATATAAAACTTTGGCATCAAGTTCCTTCTTCATTTCAAAATGTTTCGGATCCCTCGGCTGCAGCGGCTTTGATACTTCCCTGCTTCTGGATTCAAGGCCGTTTTCTTCATCTCCCGAAAACATTTGGAATAGCTTTTTAATCCAACTCAACATGATCACTCTTTCTATCTTGTATCATTCCTATTTTAACAGTTATCGCCCATTTTTCGAGCCTAAATAAAAGAATAGGCCATATCTCTTATTTCAGGAAATGAGAAAAAGCCCTTTTCATGGGCTTTTAATCAGGCTGTTTTCCTTTATTATGCTCTTGGGGAATTCTTTCCCAGAATGAAAATCGGCTCAAGTTCCCCCTCTTCGTAGAGAAAGGACAGCGCTGTGACCGGCACCCTGCCGCTGGCGAAAAAGCTCATCGTCATTTGCGCAAGAATATCGTAGCCTGTATCATTTTGGATATCCGCGATGATCAATACATCCTGGTGGGGAACGGCAACGGCCATCGTGCCAGTTAATTTCTCTTTCATCCCGTTCAGAATGCGGTCATTCAGGATCCGGCTTGCATCGTAGCCATCATTTGAATTCAAAAAATAAAACACATTGCCGGCCACTTCATCGGCCTTAAAATCCGCCGGCAAGGATCTGAGGTTAAACAGGGCCGTTTCCCTAATTTGGCTTTCGCCCCAGCCCTCCCGTTCCATCCATTTCCTGTCAATGAGACGATAGGTTTTCCCCATATCAAGTGCATAGTAAATTCTGGTTTCCGCAGTATGGCTGTCAAAGAAAAACGGCACTCCCTCTTCGGCTTCTGCGGGAAAGGAAGTGGAGCGGATAACAGGGAAGATTTGGCGCTCCTGTCCCGAGAGCTGGACTTCTCCTTCCATGGCAGCCAATCCTTCTGTTATATAATAAACGGTTTCCTCAATTGCTTTTTCCTTCTGTTCCTGCCATTTGGCAATAATCCCAGGAAGGCCTACAGTAATCCCCCGTCCTGTGTGTTTGTTTTCAACGCGAAGCTGGTCCTTTTCCCGGTCATAAATGAACCTCCTGTCAGGGGATTTCAGTCTTTCCTCCAGCTCTTTTCTCATTTTTCTGCTGTCCATTCCTTACGCCAGCCCTTCAATAAACGCTTCGATCTGCTCCTGGGTCTTTCTGTCCTTGCTGACAAAACGCCCAAGTTCACTGCCGTCTCTATAGGCGATAAAACTAGGAATGCCAAATACATCCAGCTCTATGCACAAGTCAATGAACTGGTCCCTGTCCACATAAATAAAACTGTAATCTGCGAACTTGCTTTCTACCTCAGGCATAAATGGATCGATAAAACGGCAATCAGGGCACCAGTCTGCCGAAAATAAAAATATATGCTTTCCCGTATTTTTTAGCGTTTCAAATTGGTCCATGGACTCTAGTTTTTTCATGTATGGTTCCTCCATTCTTACATAACACTTTGTTTACATTTTAAACTTGAAGCCTGAAAAAAGAAAACTAAACGGTCTGGCTTCTTCCACGTCCGGGGTAAAAAAAGGCGCCATCCCTCTGGATGGCGCTCCTTATTTTACCTTGGCCGAATTGGCGATATTCATCATGGCCGGGACATCTGATTTCAGGTTTTTGGTCTCAGTTGTCACCTTGACCCCGCCTACGCCCGTCACCACCTGATAGCTCTCTTCCGGGAGCTCCTTTATCAGCAGGTAGCCAAATTTGCCGTCCTGTTCATACATCCTGTTAACATCCCAGTCGGCATGCTGCTTCAAGGTTGATTCATAAACAACTTTGCTGTCTGCCGGCTCATGCTGGTTGTAAAATAGAATGTACGTTTTCGAGCCATTTTTAAGCAAAATATTATTGGGTGTTTCGTCTTCTTTTTCAATGCCGAATGGCAGATGAAAATCTATATCCTGACTGCTATGATTTGTTTCTTCCGGTTCACTGGCAAACTCCGTTCCTGCTGCTTCAATGATTTCATCCTGCTGCTCTTCGAGGGAAGCAGAGCAGGCGCCAAGCAGCATGGCAGCAAGCAATATACTCCAGCGGAATCTTTTCATAATGGTTTCCTCCTTGGGACCGTATCCTTTACTATCATACTGCTGTAATTTAGCCAGTGACAACCCTTTCACATGAATTTCATGACAGTTCCATCTAATTTTCGACATTTTTTTCATCCGTTGGACCTTTCCAACCCCTATTTATTTATATGCCAATACTCAAACTGCCCTACCAGGAGCTTCATGACATGGGCAAACATTTCCTCCCTGTCTATCTTTCCATTTGTGAAAACTCCTACAGCTCCCTCTTTTTTACGGACATTCTGCTTTCTGGAATAATCATCCATTACCGGGCCGAGCTCTTCACCCGACATCAGTCTTTCGGCAATTTCACTGGGTAGCGGAATCCTTGCTCCGCCCGCAATGATGGGGCTTGCGCCTTTCAGCGCAAGTGCTCCCCAGTTGCAGAGAAACAAGCCATGCTCTGTTTGCTGCACGCCGCCTTCCAGCCCAATTCCGATATGCGCATCCGTCTCTGCCGCTGCCGAAATCGCCCGATTGACAGCGCCGCGAATGGTTTCATCGTCGGAGAACGGCTGCTCACTTACTCCCGAAGAAACAGATACTGGAATAAAGATACATTGATGATCTTTAAATCCCTGCTGAACCGCTGAAATTTTCGCCGGGTTTTCCGATCCAATTGCTACAATCATTTCTACTCTCCTCCGGCCAGCAAAAAGAGGCACAGGCTGCCTCTTTTTTGGCTTAACTATTTTGCTTGATGGTTTCCACCGTTGTTTTGTCACAGGATTTAACCAGTTTCACCAGCAGTTCCTTTGCTGCTGCATAGTCGTCAATATGGACAATCGAAGCATGGGTATGAATGTAGCGGGAACAAATTCCGATCACTCCGCTTGGGACGCCTTCATTGGACATATGAACGCGGCCGGCGTCTGTCCCTCCCTGGGAAACGAAATATTGGTATGGAATATTATGGCTTTCCGCCGTATCAAGAATGAATTCCCTCATGCCGCGGTGAGTGACCATGGAGCGGTCAAGTATTCTAAGGAGTGCACCCTTTCCCAATTGGCCAAATTCATTTTTGCTGCCGCTCATATCATTGGCAGGGCTTGCATCCAGCGCGAAGAAAATATCAGGGTCAATCATATTTGCTGCCGTCTGTGCACCTCTAAGCCCTACTTCCTCCTGTACTGTCGCACCAGAATAAAGGATATTTGGCAGCTTATCGTTTTGCGTTTCTTTCAGCAGTTCAATGGCCAGGCCGCATCCATATCTGTTATCCCATGCTTTAGCGAGGATTTTCTTTTCGTTGGCCATTGGTGTGAATGGGCAGACAGGAACGATTTGCTGTCCCGGCCTGATGCCGATATTCAGCGCATCCTCTCTGTCATCCGCCCCGATATCAATCAGCATATTTTTGATTTCCATCGGCTTGTTGCGCTTCGCCTCATCCAGCAGATGTGGCGGGCTGGAGCCAACTACACCGATGACAGGGCCATTATCGGTCATGATTTGCACACGCTGTGCCAGCAGGACCTGACTCCACCAGCCTCCAAGGGTCTGGAACCGCAGCATCCCATTATCCGTGATTGAGGTGACCATAAAGCCGACTTCATCCATATGGCCCGCAACCATAATCTTCGGCCCGTCTTCATTGCCTTTTTTGACTCCGAAAATGCTGCCCAATTTATCCTGGACAATTTCATCGGAATACTGTCCCAATTGCTCGCGCATGAACGCCCGAACCTGGTGTTCGAAGCCCGGAGCCCCAGGAAGCTCTGTCAGTGTTTTAAAGAGTGATAATGTCTGTTCATTCATATTTTTACTCCTTTTTGTTATTTAGATACCCTAAAGATATGTATGTGCAATTTGTATTCTACAGAATATTTCCCTAATCTGCCAATCATATTCTGTTCCTGTCTGCTAGCTTTATATTCTTTGATGCCTCCTGCCATCTCTGCTATGATTATTAAAACTGGATTTTTTCTAATGAATGGAGGCACACTCATGAATTGGAAGTACTTTTTCCTCGGCATGGGTGCCGGGATTGCAGGCGCCTTTGCGGTTAAAGAAGCAGTAAAGAAGGAAAACGTGTCACCGGAACAGATCCTCGCGCAAGCCAAGGCTGTTTTCAAGAAAGATGGACCGATAAGCGGTTCATGGATTAATATGAACCCGGAGACATATTCAAAGCCGCCTTTGGAATACCGGGTTTATAAGGGTGGAATCAGCACTTTTTCAGACGGAAAAACACAGCTGTATGAATTTATAGCCGATGCCTCCACCGGTACCATTATTGAAATAAACGAATTGCAATAAATGCTTTGACAAGAAAAGCCTGCGCTGGACGCAGGCTTCTTTAGTATATTTAAACAACGGAATTTTAATGATAACAGAATGGAACCTTAGCGTTCTCTTGGAATAGAATTTTTAATGCTGCCTTCCTCATCGAGTTTGATGGCCCGGTAAACGGCATCATGGTAAAAAGTAAACCAGGCATCCCTTTCGGCTGCGAACTTCATCCATTTCTGCTTGGCACCGATGGATGCCATTGGGTAATCGTCGTATGCCATTACCCAGAGGACATTCTGGTGCGCATGGGTTGCCATGAGGTCGGCCATATGCACCACTGTATCTTCGCCATCTTCGATAATCAGAATGGAATGTCCATTACTGTGGCCTCCCGTATGGACCATTTTGAACGGACCGTGATTCCATTCCTCCTTGAAGGTGATTACCTGGGACTGAATCGGCTCCCAGTTTTCTCTCCAGTATGTAGCTTTGGATCGGATATTGGGGTTTTTCATTTCTTCCCATTCCACCTCTGAAGTGATTATGGCCGCGTTGGGGAACACCGAAATGAATTCGCCCCCGACTTCCTTTGTCAGCCCGCAAGCATGGTCATAATGCATATGTGTCATGATCACATAATCAATATCTCCTGGATCAAGGCCGAGCTTCCCAAGTGATTGTTCCACACTGGATTCTTCCTGGACTCCAAAATTCCTTTTTTGCTTTTCCGTCAGCTTCCCATTGCCGATTCCGGATTCAAGCAGATAATTTTTTCCGCCTGTCTGGATGAGGATAGGATCTGTGCGCAGTTCAATTTGGTTTTTTTCATTCACTTCATATTTCCTTGACCATAGAGGCTTCGGAACCACCCCAAACATGGCCCCTCCGTCCAGATTGGTCACACCGCCATTAAGCCAGGTAAACTTGATATTCGCCAATTCCAGCTTCTCCATAAAAGCCCTCCCCAACTATTCTGTGCCCATTTTATCACCTTTTTCTGAAAAGTTGAAATATCAGGCTGAATATCTCCATCCAAGTACGAAAAAGAGCCCGCCGATGCCGGCGGGCCTGATTGTTTACTTTTTCGGGTATTGCACTTCGCACCTGTAGATCCGGTTCCCCCTGGAGGAGAACTTTTCTTCATACTCTGTCATGATATTGCCTTCAAATCCGCTGTTATGCAAATCAAGGCTGACAAATTTCATTAACAGCCCATAATGGGAGAAACTCATCAGGGAGTATTCAAACAGCCCCTGGTTATCGGTTTTAAAATGGATTTCCCCTTGATCGACGAGGATTTGTTCATAAACAGACAGAAAAGATGCATAGGTAAGACGGCGTTTTTCATGCCGCGTCTTTGGCCATGGATCCGAAAAATTCAAATAGACGCGGTTAACATCACCAGAAGCAAAGTATTTTTCTAGCTCGGCCGCGTTGACATTCATCAGCTTACAGTTCGGCAGGCCAGCCTCAATCAGCCTGTCCAGGGCGGAAACGATGACACTTTCCTGAAGCTCTATGCCAATATAATTTATGTTCGGATTCGCCCTGGCCATTTCGGTAATAAAACGGCCTTTTCCTGTACCAATCTCTATATGGAGCGGCTGGGCTGCCGCGAAAAGCTCATTCCATCTGCCCCGGTGCTGTTCCGGTTCATGGACGACATATTGTGGGTATTCAAGCAGCTTGTCCTTCGCCCAAGGCTTATTTCTTAATCTCATGAAGACACCTCTGTTCAATTCATATCGTTCAAACCATATCACGGCCGCATACCCATTTTCAAGCCAAAATGCTGCATAAACAAAAAAGGAATCCACAAACTAGATGTGGGCTTCCTTTTCGTCCATATCTTATGAAAGGATGATTTTATGCCACTAGACCATCATGACCAAGTCAATCTTTTAAAAGATATACTGGCCAACCAGCAGAATGACTGCTGCGGATCTGTCGCTGAATGTGAACAATTGGAACGGCTTGTAAAATCATTAATGGTAAATGCCAGCCTTGACGAAAATATCCTGCCAATTTTGCAGGAGGTTTATCAATACAGCCAGGCTGGAGCGTATTCTTCAGATTTGGACCAGCATATCCTTTCCAATCAGGACAATCTCTCGAACTGGGTTGACCAAATTGGCCAGTTTTCCTAATTCAAAGCGCTTTTTTAAGGAAATCGATCCAATTATCCATCTCGGAGAACCGGTTTTGGTTTTTATGCCATTGAATGGAGGTTAGTGCCTGGACAACCACATACCATTTCATCCTGAGCTTGAGATTATCTGTCAGCTGCAGGCCATAACGTTCAAGCCACCCTTCCCAGTCTTCTCTGGGAATATAGGAATAGAGGAGCATCCCCAGGTCAATCGCAGGGTCTCCAATCATGGCGCCATCCCAATCAATTAAATACAACTGGTTGTTTTCCGCCAACAGCCAGTTGTTATGATTCACGTCGCAATGACAGACAACCATCTCTCCATATTCAATATGGCTGATTTCGTCTCCCAGAAACTTCAGGGCAGCTGCAACGATTGGAAGCCTCCGGACTTCTGCGTCCAGTTCTTCATTTATAATATGGAGAAGCGTTTCTGGTTGAAGCGGTGTTTTGCCAAGCCGTTTCAGCATGCCAAGAAGCGGTTCCGAACGGTGGATCTTATTTAAAAGCTTGGCCACGCGGTTATCATCCATATCGACGGATTTCAGCTCCCGCCCGTTCATCCATTGCTGGGCGGTAATGACATCCCCGTTTTCAAGCCTTTTCGTCCAAATCAGCTTGGGAACAATTCCTTCGGCCGACAAGACAGCAAGAAACGGAGATGAATTCCGTTTCAAGAAAAGGCGCTGTTCTTCATGCTGCGCAAAGTAGGCAGCTCCGGTAGCACCGCCTGCAGGAGTGATGTCCCAATCCTGTCCAAATAAATCTTCCAAGTTGTTCACCTTCAATTTATGTCACTATTTCAGATAATAGTTAATTTCCCGTGCTGCATTTATAAATTAAAAAAGACAGCTATTGATTTCTATGCCACAATAGCTATCTTTATAAATTTTATCTCCTATCAGGTTTCCACGTCAAGCCTATCCGCCCTATTCATCGACAAATACCTTTATATCTCCTCTTATTTCAACAAATTTCCATTGTCATTTGGCAGCGATCCATAAGGTGCAGGGCGGCAGAACAGCGGTTTTTCCATCCATCACCTGAAATGGAACAGAGGATGCCGTTTCACTGTCCGCCAATATTTTCCACTTGTTTTCTTCTGGCAGTTCCACCACTTTCTCTTCCCCTGATGGATTGAACACAACGACAATGGTCTCCCACCTGCCATATTCCTGCACATCCTCCAGTACATAGCCAAGCACGGGCAATGATAAGGGGAGGAAATGCATATGCTCCTGGACCAGTGCCGCATCCGGAAACCTGAATGCCTTATGGGACAAGCGGAGGGAAATGATTCCTTTTATATAGGAAACATTCCCGATATGCCGGTCCCTTCGCTGCCAGTCCAGCCAGTTGATCTCATCCGGGGACCGGTAGCTGTTGCCTATCCCCTTCTTTGTCCGGAAGAACTCCTGGCCGCTATGAAGAAATGGAATCCCCTGGGAGAGAAGGACCATGGAAGTGGCAAGACGATGGCGTTTCTCGATATGGTCTGCCTCACAGGCTTCAAGCTTATCCCAAAGGGTATGATTGTCATGTGATTCCACATAATTCACACTTTGTGCAGGTGACATAAATAAACCGTGCTTCCGCTTTCCAATCCCTATGCTGCCTGCCAGCACCTGCCTTGCCCCTTCGGCATAGCGTTCATTTCCCATTGCGTAGCCCCGGTCATAGAGGTTGAATGTGCTGCCCTTTATGGTATCACGGAACCAATCATTGAACTGCCCGATTCCCGGGAGCTTTTCCTGATTTCCGATATTCGCTTTTTCACTGTTTGGAATGGGGGTGTTCAAGTCCCATCCCTCGCCAATGATGATGATGGAGGAATCCCGCTCATCGGCCAGCCTCCGGACCTCCTGCATTGTCCTGACATCAAGGATGCCCATAAGGTCAAACCTCAAACCATCCACCTGATACTCCTCAAGCCAGAAGGAAACAGAATCAAGAATGTATTTTCTGGCCATCAGCCGCTCGGATGCGAAATCATTTCCAACTCCCGTGCCATTGGATGGGAGCCCAAATTCATCATGCCGGAAAAAGTAGCCTGGAACAAGCTGTTCAAAGGAGGAAGTCTCCCGGATATACACATGGTTATAAACAACATCCATGATTACCCGCAAGCCTTGCGAATGCACCGAAGAAATGAGCTGCTTCAGCTCGCTGATCCTTTTATATGGGTCACTTGGATTGGTGGAAAAGCTGCCTTCCGGTACATTAAAATGGATAGGATTATAGCCCCAATTGTACTTTTCGAAAGGGTTCAATTCGTCTACCCCTTCAAAATCATGAAAAGGAAGAAATTCAATATGCGTGATTCCCAGACTCTTGATATATGAAAGCCCGGTAGGCTCTCCCGAAGGACTGCGAGCGCCAATTCGGGCGGCTCCGCAATAAGTCCCCTTCTCCTGAATGCCGCTGGCAGGATGCATTGTCAAATCACGGATATGCGTTTCATAAATGACTGCATCACAAGGGTTGGAGAAATCCGGGAGTTCCGCTTTTGGCAATCTTGTTTTGGCGAGGTCCACCACAATGCCCTGCTCCCCATTTGCACTTGCGCCCTTCGCATAAGGGTCCACTGCTTCCCGCCATTCGAGATTGATGCAGGCCAGGTAACTATAAAGGGCTCCCTCAGCAGTCCCGTTTACCTCTGCACACCAGACTCCTTTTTCAAGCCTTGTCATTTTTTTGTACTCCGGTTCACCAGCACCAGGACGCTTCAATTTAAGTTTTACTTGGGATGCAGTCGGTGCCCATACCTTAAAGACGGTTTTATCCTCCAGCAAGGTGACACCCAGGTCGCCGCCGTCGTAATAAAAAGCTTCGTCAAATTCTTTCGTCCGGATGACGGCGCCTATCTGCAGGTCTGTTTCACCGCCATGTTCATCCAAAAGGCTGTATGGCTTGCCGATCGCAGGTTTTACCGGGCTCGCGCAAACATACTTGACTGCATGGTCGAGCCTGATCCTGTCTTTTACTTTCAGTGCGGTACATTCATTTCCATCTTTCAAATAAAAGGCAGATGAGGCCCCTTCCATGTAGGAATGCGGGAGCAATATGGTGATGATTCCCACTTCATCCAGGTATGCTTCAAACGGTCGTTTAGTTGCCATCTTGTTTTCTCATCTCCTCAGCCTGCCCTTTCTATCAATGCCTGTCTTTCTGTCAATATTTTCAGCGCCTGTTCCTGGACCTTGACCCCAAGCGGCGTAGTTCCGGCCTCTTCTCCGTCTGCATGGACGGCCACCGGCCTTTCCGTTTCAATGAAAATCTCTTTCCCCCGCAAGGAGCTCACTTCCCTGAACCGGATATGTCCGCCCCAAAAGACCGTTATGAACACCAGCAAAAGCTTCCACTTTGCCAAATTATGAACAACCGTAATATCCAGCAAACCGTCATCGGGGGATGCATCCGGTGCAATGTTCATGCCCCCTCCATAGTATTTCTGGTTTGAAACCGTAACGAACCACACTTTTTTATAGAAATACTGAACGCCATCAACCTTAAGTTCCAAATCAGTCTGTTGATAGCCAATTAGTTCTTTTATCAGAATAAAAATGTAGACAAGGCGCCCCATTCCCAAATGGTTAAGCATTGCCTTCATTCTGGTTTGATTGGATTCCTTGGCCACGTGTGCATCAAACCCGGCCCCCATGTTGTTGACAAAATAAATATCCCTGCCATCCAAGGACAGCTTGCCGGCATCTATTGCATGGAAGTCCTGCGGCCGATGGTTCCTCAGCGCCAGCCCAAGCGCCTGCATGGGGGAGCCAGGAATAGCATATCCCCGTGAAAAATCATTCCCGGACCCTCCAGGAATGAACCCCAGGCAGAGATGGGGATGGCCTGCTGCTCCATTCGCTGCCTCGTGGATGGTCCCGTCTCCTCCGACAGCTATAAGCAGAACTGGATTGTTTCCCTCATTCCTTCCTATGCTGTCGGCCAAATCGGCCGCATGGCCACTGTACTCGGTGAAAAAAGCATGATAGTCAATCTTTTGCTTCCCCATTTCCTTTTCAAGCTTTTCCCATACTTTCCGGCAGTGTCCGTTCTTGGCCTGGAGGTTTACAATAAAATACAACCGCTCCATATATTCCCGCCCTATCCTATTTAAACGTTCTTTTAATACTATGCCGTTTCCCGCCAATTTATCTGCCTATGAGCGGAAAGGCTTTCATCTCTTCGTATTTTGGTTCTTTCCCCATATTGGTTTTGTACAAAACAACTTTTTCTGCCTCAAACAAAAGAGGACTTGCAGCAAATGGATCTTTTTGTTCAAGGAGCTCCCTTGAGAAGGGAAAATCCCCGCCCCATTTCCTGGCCAGAGTGACATGCGGTTTGAAGGGCCTTGTTTCAAGCTTAAAGCCTGAGTCGGTACAGACAGAATATACATGATCCCTAATATTCGCCAGGCAGGGCTCAGGGGTGTGTCCTGCCCACAGAATCCGGGGGGAATCGCTTTTTCCGAAAACGCCAAGATGCCTGATTTCCAGCGAAAAGGAACGATGATTCCATTCTTTTTCCAGCCTCAGGATTGAATCTGATAGCTTGTCTTCCTTGGCATCCCCGAGGAAGGCAAGCGTAATATGAAGGTCATCGGAGTGCACCCAGCGATTGAAGGGCAAATCCTTCCGAAGAAGACCGCATATTTGTTCCATCTGTTTTTTTGCGTTTTTTGGCAAGGCCAAGGCATAAAAATAATGAGTTCCCATATCCTCATTCCTTTCAAGTCCCATTTTCATTGTAGCAAAAGGAGGTAGAGCAAGCTTAGAAATATTTGATAAGATGAAGGATTTGTCTGTATTATTAAAAGCATAACCTTTATTTTTAATAAAATAAGGAAAGATAAAAGAATAACACAACAGGAAATGAGGGAAAGCAATGAAGGCAGTAAACAACATTGCCGATTTGATTGGTCAAACGCCGATGGTCAAATTGAACAGGCTTGCACCAGAAGGGGCAGCCGTATACTTAAAGCTCGAATTCTATAATCCAAGCAGAAGCGTCAAGGACCGCGCTGCCTATAATATGATTATCTCTGCCGAAAAGGAAGGCAAGCTGAAGCCAGGGGCAACCATCATTGAGCCCACTAGCGGAAACACAGGGATTGGACTGGCCATGAATGCTGCTGCCAGGGGCTACAAGGCCATCCTTGTCATGCCTGATACGATGACAGCCGAACGGATTAACATTTTAAAAGCCTACGGCGCGGAGGTAGTCCTGACCCCTGGTGATGAAAAGATGCCAGGCTCAATCAAAAAGGCACAGGAGCTCTTAAAGGAAATTCCGGGCAGCTACATGCCGATGCAGTTTGAGAATGAGGCCAACCCGGATGCCCATCGCCATACCACTGCCAAGGAAATCATCGAGGCCATGGAAGAATTGAACATGGAACTTGGGGCCTTTGTAGCGACCGCAGGAACAGGCGGGACGATAACCGGCACAGGCGAGGGCCTTAAAGAGAGATATCCCGATGTGCAGGTTCATGTAGTGGAGCCGGCTGGTTCCCCAGTGCTTTCGGGCGGACAGCCTGGAAGGCATAAGCTTGTTGGAACAAGCCCTGGGTTCATTCCGGAAATTCTCAATCAGGATGTGTATGAAAAAATCCATCAAATCCAGGATGAAGAGGCATATGAAATGGTCCGGAAACTTGCCCGTGAAGAGGGCATTCTCGTAGGTCCGTCTTCAGGTGCTGCCTGCTTCGCGGCCATAAGCGTTGCCAAGACACTAAAGCCGGAACAAGCTGTAGTCTGCATCATCTGCGATACAGGTGAAAGATATCTTTCGAGTGATCTTTTCCAGTTTGAGTAACCTGGAAAAGCGGAAGCGCCTCGCTCAGCCCCGACAAGCGCTGGAGGTCCAGCTGATGAAGTCGTTCTTTGACTTCAACAGCTGGACCGAAGCGACTCAAGGGGCTAGGCGCTGGAGCTAGACAGTTATCTAAGTGCAGTAATTAATACTTCCTTATCCTTACAAAAATGGGATTGCGGCTGCAATCCCATTTTTCTTTTATCCTTATAACGCTCCACATTGTTTCTCAATTTCAGTGCGGAACTCCTGTTGCAGCTTTCTTGTGACAGCTCCAGGGACGCCGTTTCCGACTGTTCTGCCGTCATGCTCGATAACCGGCATGACTTCGATAGTTGTACCTGTCAAAAAGACTTCATCCGCGGCTTCCAGCTCAGCCACAGAAAAGACCCTTTCCTCAACCGGGATGCCTTCCTTGCGGCAAATCTCCAGCATGACACGCCTCGAAATCCCGTTCAGGATGTAATTATTGGCCGGATGGGTAATCACTGTGCCACCCTTGACAATCGACACATTGGAATGGCTTCCTTCCGTTACCTTTCCATCCCGATGCTGAATGGCTTCATCACACCCTGCTTCTGCCGCTTTCTGATTGGCGAGCAGATTTCCCAGCAGGTTCAGGCTCTTGATATCACAGCGAAGCCAGCGGATGTCTTCGATAAGGATTGTTTTAACACCTGATTGGAGTTTCTCCTCGGGGCGCCCCGCTTCCCGGGTATAGGCAACAAATGTTGGCGCTGCACCAACAGGGAAAGGATGCTTCCTTGGTGCATTTCCCCGGGTGAACTGGAGGTAAACGGTTCCGAACCTTACACCGTTATGGGCAATAAGGCTTTCCAGTTTTATCTGAAGATCTTCCCTAGCATAAGGAATTTCAATGCCGATGCTGGCAGCACTTTCATCAAGGCGCTGCAAGTGCTCTTCCGCTGTGAACATGAGGCCATTGTAAATTCGGATCACCTCATAAATCCCGTCACCAAACTGGTAACCCCGGTCTTCAATATCGACGGCTGCAGCTTTCCGCTCGACAATTTCCCCATTAAACATTACATATTCCATGATTTCATTCCTCCCTATTCTCCTGCCAGCTCGTATATGGCCTGGGCATAAATCGCTGTTGCCCTCAGCAGGTCATCAATGACGATGTATTCATCCTTTTGATGGGCGATGTCAGGCCGTCCTGGAAACAACGGCCCAAATGCCACTCCCGACTTCAGGGAGCGTGCGTACGTACCGCCGCCAATTGAGAGGAGTTCGGCCTTTTCACCCGTCTGCTCCTCATATACTTTTTTGAGTTTCGTGATGAGAAAGTCGTCCTCTGCAACATGATGCGGGCTTGAGTTTGTGAAGTTTTCCATTTCAAACCCTTCCTCCGCTGCCATGTCCTTGATGGTGGAGATGATGGCATCGATATCCGCCGTGACTGGATAGCGCATATTTAACCCAAACGATCCGCCAGTCTCATCATACCTTAATTTGCCCACATTAATCGTCAGGTCACCTGTGATTTCATCACTATATGCTACGCCGAGGGCTCTTCCGCGCGAATCCCCGCCCAAATACTTGGCAGCAAACCCCATGAACTTCCTGGCATTGAAATCGAGCTTAAGGCTGGCCAAAAACTCTGCCATATGGAGACCGGCATTTTTGCCATGGTCCGGCTCCATCCCATGAGCGGAAACACCCTCAAAGTCGAGGACCAGTGTTCCTTTATCCACATGGCATGATCCCCCGAGGCCATGCTGCTTCTTATAGTCTTCATATCGCTGGATAATTTCCGTCTGGTATTTCAGCACATGCAAGGAAACCGTTGCAAAGTCCGGCACCATATTGTACCTTCTTCCGGAAGTGAAGCTAAGGACTTCCACATCATGGTCTTCCTCGCCAACAGCCTGGTTTTTATAGGCAAGATCAAAGTCCGCTATCCCTTTTTCCGCGTAAATAATGGGAAAGTCTGCATCCGGAGCAAAACCCATTGCCGGCATTTCTTCATGCTTAAAATAATGCTCGACGCATCTCCAGTCGCTCTCCTCATCCGTCCCAATAATCATGCGCACCCGCCGTTTCAACGGGAGGCCAAGCTCCTTCACAATTTTCATGGCATAAAAGGCAGCCATTGTCGGCCCTTTATCATCGATGGCGCCCCGCGCAAAAATCTTGCCGTCCCGAATTTCCGCTTCATACGGACCGCTTGTCCAGCCGTCCCCTTCCGGCACAACATCCACGTGGCACAAAACCCCGACAATTTCCCGCCCTTCGCCAAATTCAAGGTGGCCTGCCAAATTGCCGACATTCCTGGCAGTGAACCCTTCTTTTTCACCCAGGCGGAGCATATAATCCAACGCTTCCTTTACACCTGGTCCCAGGGGTGCTTCTTCGGTCGCCTTCTCTTCATCTAGGACACTTTTTATTTTTAAGAATTCCTGTGTTTGCTGAATCAATTCGTCTTTCCTTTTTTCAACCTCTTCGAACCATTGAATTGTTTCCATGATGATTCCTCCATTACCGCAATTTATCTGGTCCTGTTCATTTCCAAACTATTTTACCTTATCTTACTCTTCTCCCGCACATTTTCAAACTGTTTTCCCTTACGATGCAAAAATTAATAACCGCACTTCTTACGGATATTGCTGGAGGATAATAAGGATTGTTAAACTGATTTTTCTTTTGTTACAATTGCATTTACTTATTCTAAATTTTCAATCTTCTAATCATATTATGCTAGTATGCTGCCATATGGATAATTAACAGGAAAATGAAGGGAGGAATCCGAACATTCTAATGGATGACAAGGTTAATATTTTGTAAATTTAGTTAATAATATGGTATTTTATCTTTATAAAGGGTAAAATAGTTCAAAAGGGGCTTCCTGTCCTACAAGAACCTGTAAAGGGGTTGTCTGGAAAGAAGAAAACTACATAAGTCGAGGACTCACCAATGAACTGTCAATCGCAGGAATTTGCCAAGGGTGTAAAAAAGGATTAGGGAGTGGTTGTTTGAAACCTTCAACTAACCGGATGATAAACCGAATCAAATCCATCTATGTGTTCATACGGAAAAATGGGACTGTAACGACACAGGACCTGGTAGAGGAATTTGGCATCACCCCCCGGACGATTCAAAGAGATTTGAATGTCCTGGCCTATAACGACTTAGTAGAAAGCCCTAGCCGTGGAAAATGGACCACGACCCAGAAAAAAGTAAAATTGACATCGTAAAAGAAAAAATGGTCCCCGTTTGAATGAAGGCGGGGGCCATTTTTTCTTTTTTATTGTACTTCATACTCCATCAGCTGCTGAATTTCATCATCGTCCAGCTCGCGATACTCCCCTAATTCCAGCGTTTCATCAAGCTTTAGGGGACCCATGGTCAAGCGCTTGAGATAGACGACTCTTTTGCCTACAGCCTGAAACATCCGCTTCACCTGATGGAACTTGCCTTCGGTGATGGTGAGTTCAATATCCGAAGTCAGACCTGATTTTAAAATCTCCAGCTTCCCAGGCTTCGTCTCATAGCCATCATCGAGGACAACTCCTTTTTTAAATGCCTCGATATCTTCTTCCGTGACTTCCCCTTCAATAACGGCGAAATACGTTTTTGGCACATGCTTTTTGGGAGAAAGAAGGCGATGGGCCAGCTGGCCGTCGTTCGTGATCAGGAGCAGACCCTCCGTATCCTTGTCCAGCCTGCCGACCGGGAAAGGTTCGTAAATGGAGTCCTCCAGTTCAAGAAGGTCGATGACTGTTTCATCACGGCTGTCTTCTGTAGCGGATATCACTCCCGGCGGCTTATTCATCATCAAATAAATGAACTCGCGGTAATTTACTTCTTCCCCATGGACATTTACCGTGTCTTTCCCAGGGGAAACATGATGTCCCGGGTCTTTCACCACTTTTTGATTGACATGGACGGCGCCATCTTTCAAAAGTTTCTTCACTTCTTTGCGGCTTCCATATCCCAGGTTAGCCAGCATTTTATCTATACGCAATTTGAATCACTCCCAATTATAGGCGATAGCCCACTCAATTTCCTTGTAGGTACATAGACTATTATCATGCTTTAACTGTAAAACGAAGAGGAGATGAGGACGATGATGGATTATCGCCAGCAAGGTCAAGGACAATTCTTCCCAGGTGGAGGCGGATTTCCCGGCGGAGGCTTCCCAGGCGGAGGTTTCGGAGGCTTTAACCGCAGACTGGAACAGGTTGAGAGAGACCTTCAAAGGGTCGTCAGGAGGCTGGATCAGCAAGACCGCAGACTAGACCAGCTTGACCGCAGGGTCGACCGCATTGAACGCCGCTTAGGCATCCGCACCGATTATGAAACTTACTATTAAAATGGAAGGACCCTGCCCCGCCCCGGAGCAGGGTCTTTCATACTCTAGTCAGCCAAGGTCAGGCTTTCCTTCGGCTATAATGGCAGCCTCAGCTTCCTTTTCACCTTGTCCACTTTGTCCCCGAACAGACGGTTAATTAATTTTGAACGGAATCCCAGGTAAAAATAAATAGCAGAACCTGCAGCCGCACAGATGACAATGATGACAATTGAGCTGGCTTTCGCGGCAGGAGATAATAATTCACTGACAGCCCCGTAAACGGCAAGCGTCCCTGCGCCCATCAGGAAAGTAAACAGCACGATGAGCGTAATCCTTCTCGCAACAAAGCTGAAGCGATAATTGGCAAACCTTTTGATTACATATAGGTTGATCAAAATCGCTGCCAGATAACCAAGAGCTGTCGCATAAACGGCTCCTTTTGTTTCAAACAACTTGATCAGTGGAATGTTGAGGCTTAGCTTAACGAGCAGGCCTGTCAGAAGGCTCAGGATGGTGAACCGCTGCTCATTGATTCCCTGCAGGATTGCAGCCGTCACAGTAAACAAAGCAAACAAAATCGCCACAGGAGCATAAATACGCAGAATCTCGGTCCCCAGTTCCTTATTTTCATAGAAGACTGTAAAAGCCGGTTCCGCCAGCAGCGACAAGCCAACAGCCGCAGGCACAGTCAGGTACATGAGCACCTGGAAGGTTTGGTCGAGCTGCTTTCTCAAGCTTGTGCGGTCATTTTCAACGAACGCCTTGGTGATGCTCGGGACGAGCGTCAAGGAAAAAGCGGTGGCCAGGGAAACAGGAATAATAACAAGCTTATGCGTCTGGAAATTCAAAGTTGCGAATGCTGCTGTTGCCTGCGCTCCCTGCCCAATGGACGCCATCGCCCTTTGAAAAGTGATTTGGTCGATGAATTGGAACAGCGGATTGGCGATTCCGACAAACACGAACGGTGCTGCATATAAAAGAATTTCCTTATAGATTTCTTTTAAGGAAATGTCCATGGTGCCCTTGTCGGCCTCCAGCAGTTTGTCCAGGTGCGGCTTCCGCTTGAACCAATACCACACTAGGACGGCAAGGCTGCCGATCGCCCCGATGAACGCAGCGAACGTCGCCACACTGACTGCTGCCACAACACTTCCATTCATCACGTTCAGGACAACATATGCCCCAACCAGGACGAAAGCGATCCGCACAATCTGCTCTACCACCTGCGAAACGGCAGAAGGCCCCATTGATTGGTGTCCCTGGAAAAACCCGCGGATCAGACTCATGAACGGAACGATAATTAGCGCGAAGGATACCGCACGAATAACGGTCGTTACATCTTCCGGCCTTACATCCGAAGCGTCCGTGCTTCTGCTCAGCGTGACGTCCGCCAGCATCGGCGCAGTCAAATACATAAACAGAAAGGACAGGATGCCAGTTCCCAGCATGACGGCAATTCCCGATTTGAACAGTTTCCTTCCTACTGCATACTCTTCAAGTGCATTGTATTTGGAGATGAACTTTGAGACGGCAAGCGGAACTCCTGCAGTGGCTATGCTGATAAAAATGGTATACGAAATATAGGAGTACGAATACAAGGCTGTTCCATCATCACCGACAATTGCATAAAACGGAATGACGTAAAACAGACCCAGTACCTTTGAAATAATGGTCCCGAGGGTTAAAATAAATGTCCCTCTCAGAAGCTTTGATGACATATAATCCCTTCCTAGCAGTGAAAAGCGCAGCGAACCTGCGGGTTACACTTTGATTAGATAAAAAACAGACTGTACCCAAGTACCCAATTTTTAATTTTACCACACTCACTCGACTGATCTATTATATTTTCCATTTAATAAGTTTACCTTTCTTTAAGAAACAGCGCCACTTTCATGGAAAATCACTGTTTCGTTTACCTCCATGTTGGAAATGTTTTATAATGGGAAGAGTTTTAGACTGAATGAATAGTTGGTGAAATGATGAATTATGACTGCATTGTCATTGGCGGAGGACCGTCCGGACTGATGGCTGCCATTGCCGCCGGAGAAAAAGGCGGCCGGGTGATGCTTGTTGATAAAGGAGACAAGCTTGGGCGAAAGCTTGCGATATCCGGAGGCGGCCGCTGCAATGTAACTAACAGGCTGCCCGTCGAGGAGATCATTAAGCATATCCCAGGCAACGGACGATTTTTATACAGTGCCTTCTCGGAGTTCAACAATGAGGATATCATCGCTTTCTTTGAAAAGCTGGGCATTGAACTGAAGGAAGAAGACCACGGCCGCATGTTCCCGGTTACCGATAAGGCGCAGTCTGTCGTAGATGCGCTGTTAAAAAGACTTGATGACCTCAAGGTAGAAATTAAGGTGAATTCCCCCATCCGGGATGTCCATTATGAGAACGGCAGAGTCAAAGCGGTGGAGCTTGCGAGCGGGGAGATGTTTGAAGCGGGCAGTGTCGTGATTGCTGTGGGAGGAAAATCGGTGCCGCATACAGGGTCCACAGGAGATGGATATGCCTGGGCGGAGAAAGCGGGCCATACTATCACAGAGCTGTTCCCAACCGAAGTTCCGCTATTGTCGGATGAAGCCTTTATCAAGTCGAAAGTGCTGCAGGGCTTGTCCCTGCGCGGAGTGGGCCTTAGCGTGCTGAATCCGAAAGGAAAGCCGCTCATTACGCACCAGATGGATATGATTTTTACCCATTTTGGCGTCAGCGGTCCAGCCGTGCTGAGGTGCAGCCAATTCGTAATCAAGGCGATGAAAAAGTGGAACCTCTCCCGGGTGACCATGAGCCTTGATGCCCTGCCTGATTTTAAGCAAGAACAGCTCTTCCAGGAAATCAGCAAGCTGATCAAGGCCGAGCCAAAAAAGGCTGTAAAAAATGTGCTTAAAGGCTTGCTGCCTGAACGGTACCTGCTGTTTTTGCTGGAGCAGCTCGATATAGACCCGGGCACGCCTGGAGGCCAGCTGTCCCAGGAAAAAATCAGGAGTTTTGCTGCAAACTGCAAGAGCTTCCAGTTCACCGTGAATGGGTCCCAGCCGCTGGAAAAAGCCTTCGTCACCGGCGGCGGTGTCTCGGTCAAGGAGATCGAGCCCCGGACCATGGCTTCAAAAAAGATGGATGGCCTGTATTTCTGCGGCGAAATCCTTGATATCCACGGCTATACAGGCGGCTATAACATCACCTCTGCTCTAGTCACCGGGAGGCTGGCCGGGACGAATGCAGCTGATTATGCCTTAAACCAAAAAAGCTGAGCCTATCATTGCTCAGCTTTTTTACGCTCTGTAGACGACCATTGCACTGAAGCAGTAGATTTGCTCCTGCTCTTCTTCCTCTTCTGTTATCGCCGCGACATTGTACTTGATGTCCACCAGTTTGTCTTCATCCAGCTTTTTTAAAAACGTATTCATCTCTTTTTCAAGATCTTTTTCATGTTCCTTGTCGAACAGCTTTACTTGAATCATGGCTAGGACTCCTTTAGGTACATTTTTCTACATTATTGCCTGATAATTGAATTTTCAGACATGCGAGTGTGCTTGTCTTATGGGGCGTTCCTCCTTATCATTAAGATAAAGAAAGGATGTGGACCATGATTTTTAAAAGCCGGCAGGAGCCTTTAGAGCTAACCATTTTAAGAATATTGAACAAACGAATGGAATTGCCTGAGAACGAAAAATCGTATTACCTTAAATTGAAAAAAGGATATGAAGGAGAACAATATTTCGATTCCCTAATGCTTGAGTCTTTGAAAGGCGAAAGGCTCATCTTGAACGACCTGCTGTTTAAGTTTAACAATACCCTTTTTCAAATCGATTCGCTGGTTATATCGCAGCACACCATTCATACATTCGAACTCAAGCACCATGAGGGCGACTATCAATTTGAGAAGGACGATTTTTACTCCAGCTCCGGAAAGAAAATGAATAATCCGATTCATCAGCTTAACAGAAGCGAAACTCTGTTTCGTAATATGCTGAATAACCTCGGCTGCCAGCTCCCCCTTGAACCTAAACTTGTGTTTACCCATCCCGAATTCTTCCTGTATCACGCTCCACGAGATTTGGCAATCATTTACCACCCTCAGCTCAACCGCTCTTTAAAAAAATTCAATTCCAAGCCATCCAAGTTAAACGCGTGGCACACTAAGCTGGCTGAAAAATTAGTGGCGGCGCACATCCCAAAATCCCCCTATT
Organism: Mesobacillus campisalis; assembly: GCF_000986785.1. Lineage (GTDB taxonomy): Bacteria > Bacillota > Bacilli > Bacillales > Cytobacillaceae > Mesobacillus_B > Mesobacillus_B campisalis. The sequence continues at coordinate 188,147 of NZ_LAYY01000008.1, forward strand.
CGCAGATTCCCGAGTTTACCTATGAGGAGCTAAAAAAAGGAATCACCTGCAGCTCCTGCGATTCATATTTTGTAGACGATGAAGGGAAAAAGCTAGTGTGCAAGGATTGCGGATGCGAGGAGGATATCGAGTCCGCCCTGCTGCGAAGTGTGAAGGAATTTCAGGTGCTGTTCCCAGAGAGGAAGGTCACAACTGGTGTTGTGTGGGAGTGGTGCGGGATGAGCAGATCCAGAAAGGCCGTTAGGAGAATATTAAACAAGCATTTTAAGTGCGTTGGACATGCGCAGTGGGCTTACTTTGAATAAAGACGATTCCAGCCACTTGGTGGAAGAGCGTTTTGGGTTTCTCCCGCATTTTGGTCCTCCATCCGCTTCTTGGAGGACCGCTGTTTGATTTCTCAAGCTATTTCGGTCCTCCCACCTTCATGGAGGACCGCTTTTCGATTTCTCACTCTTTTTCAGTCCTCCATCACCTTCATGGAGGACCGCTTTTTGATTTCTCACGCTTTTTCGGTCCTCCATCAACCCCATGGAGGACCGCTTTTCCATTTCTCATGCTATTTCGGTCCTCCATCAACCCCATGGTGGACCGCTTTTCGATTTCTCACTCTTTTTCAGTCCTCCATCACCTTCATGGAGGACCGCTTTTTGATTTCTCACGCTTTTTCGGTCCTCCATCAACCCCATGGTGGACCGGTTTTCCACTTCTCTCGCATTTTTGGTCCTCCATCACTCTCATGGAGGACCGCTTTTCCACTTCTCTCGCAATTTCGGTCCTCCATCACCCTCATGGAGGGCCGCTTTTCCATTTCTCCTGCAATTTAGGTCCTCCATCACCCTCATGGAGGACCGCTTTTCGATTTCTCCTACTATTTTGGTCCTCCATCAACCCCATGGAGGACCGGTTTTCGATTTCTCACGCTTTTTTGGTCCTCCATCACCCTCATGGAGGACCGCTTTTCCACTTCTCTCGCAATTTCGGTCCTCCATCAACCCCGTGGTGGACCGCTTTTCATTTCTCACGCTTTTTCGGTCCTCAATCCCCTTCTTGGCGTACGCATTTCCTGCTTTCCAGGCTATTACCAGCTTCCACGCCTATTATCAAGCAACTATACGTAACAAAAAAAGGCTGGTCTCACCCTATAGTGAATACCAGCCTTTTACCTTATTCCACTTCCCCTTCCCAACTCATCATTCCGCCAACCATATTGCGTACTTTGTAGCCTTGCTCCTGCAGGTAGTGGCAGACGTTGTGGCTGCGGCTGCCTGAGCGGCAGATGAAAATGTACTCTGTATCCTTATTGAAGGAATCCTGGTTTGCCGGGATGTCGCCCATTCTGATGTGCTTGGCTCCCGGAATCATGCCGCTTGCTACTTCTTCATCTTCTCGGACATCGACGAGGGCAAGCTTTTCTCCAGCCTCTAGCTTTTTCTGAAGTTCTTCTGTTGTAATCGTTTCAATCTGACTCATCTTGTTCAGCTCCTTATTTAAACCGTCTACTTTTCAGCATAGAAGTTTTTCTTGTCAATTATACAAAACTGACTATCTTAAATACAAAACTCCTGACTGTAAAAGCCCCTCCGGCTAGAGGGAGGGGCTTAACTTTATTCAATCTTTAGTTCGCAACAATGTTGACAAGCTTTCCAGGTACAGCAATGACTTTTCTGACCGTCTTGCCGTCAATTTGCTCTTTTACCGCAGTGTCACCCATCGCGATTTGTTCAAGGGTTTCACGGTTGGCATCGGCAGGCACTTTCATTTTCGCCTTGATTTTGCCGTTGATCTGGATGACGATTTCAATTTCATCATCTACCAGTTTGGCTTCATCATATGCAGGCCATGCTGCATAGCTGATGGTTCCGCCGTGGCCAAGCTTCTGCCATAATTCCTCTGCGATATGAGGGCAAATCGGTGCAAGCAGCTTTACAAATCCTTCGATATAATCCTTAGGAAGCTCGGTCGCTTTGTACGCCTCATTGATGAATACCATCAGCTGGGAGATGGCGGTATTAAAGCGCAGGCCTTCGTAATCCTCAGTCACCTTTTTCACGGTCTGGTGGTAAACCTTCTCAAGGCTGCCTGCCTCGGCACCTTCCCGGATTTTGCCGGTCAGGCTGCCATCCTCCTCGACAAACAGGCGCCATATCCGGTCAAGGAAACGGCGGGAACCGTCCAGCCCGTTGGTGGACCAGGCAATCGATGCATCCAGCGGCCCCATGAACATTTCATACAGCCTTAACGTATCGGCACCGTGGCTGTCAACGACAGAGTCCGGATTCACGACATTGCCTTTGGATTTACTCATCTTCTCATTGTTTTCACCAAGGATCATTCCCTGGTTGAACAGCTTCTGGAAAGGCTCTTTCGTCGGAACTACGCCCAAGTCATACAGCACTTTGTGCCAGAAACGCGCGTATAGCAAGTGCAATACCGCGTGCTCCGCTCCGCCGATGTAAATATCGACAGGCAGCCACTCATCCAGCTTCTCGGCTGCAGCCAAAGCTTCTTCGTTCTTTGGATCGATATAGCGCAAGTAGTACCAGCAGCTTCCCGCCCACTGCGGCATAGTGTTCGTTTCACGGCGGCCTTTTTTGCCGGTTTCAGGGTCCACGACGTTCACCCAGTCTGCAATATTCGCAAGCGGGGATTCGCCTGTACCAGATGGCTTGATCTCGGTTGTCTTGGGCAGTACAAGCGGCAGCTGGTCTTCAGGAACAGTTGACATTGTACCGTCTTCCCAATGGATGATTGGAATTGGCTCTCCCCAGTAGCGCTGGCGGCTGAACAGCCAGTCGCGCAGACGGTAAGTCACTTTCTTCGTGCCAACGCCTTTTTCTTCAAGCCAGGCAATCATTGCAGTAATGCCTTCTTCCTTGTTCATGCCATCAAGGAATCCGGAGTTCACATGCGCACCATCGCCCGTATACGCTTCCTCTTCTACATTTCCGCCGGCAACGACTTCCTTGATTTCCAAACCAAACTTGCGGGCAAATTCATAGTCGCGCTCATCATGTGCCGGAACGGCCATAATCGCGCCCGTACCGTAGCTCATCAACACATAATCGGCAATCCAGATTGGCATTTTTTCACCGTTAACAGGGTTTACCGCATATGCCCCTGTGAAAACTCCTGTTTTATCTTTGGCAAGGTCGGTACGCTCGAGGTCGCTCTTGCTCTTGATTTTTTCGATATAGGCATCAACCGACTCTCGCTGCTCTGCGGAAGTAATTTCATCCACAAGCGGATGTTCCGGTGCCAATACCGCATAAGTCGCTCCAAACAGCGTATCCGGACGGGTTGTAAAAACGGTAAAGTTTCCATCGTGGCCCTCAATGTCAAACGTGACTTCTGCCCCTTCAGAGCGGCCAATCCAGTGGCGCTGCATATCTTTAATGCTTTCCGGCCAGTCAACCTCTTCAAGGTCTTCCAATAAGCGGTCGGCGTAGGCCGTAATTTTCAGCATCCATTGGCGCATCGGCCGGCGCTCAACCGGATGTCCCCCGCGCTCGCTCTTTCCATCAATAACCTCTTCATTCGCCAGTACCGTTCCAAGTGCCGGACACCAGTTAACCGCCACTTCATCGATATACGCAAGCCCTTTTTCATAAAGCTTCAGGAAGATCCACTGTGTCCATTTGTAATAGGACGGGTCCGTCGTATTGATTTCCCGGTCCCAGTCATAGGAAAAGCCCAGCGCCTTAATCTGGCGGCGGAAATTGTCGATGTTGTGCTTGGTGAACTCTGCAGGGTCGTTCCCTGTATCAAGCGCATATTGTTCAGCAGGAAGGCCAAAGGCATCCCAGCCCATTGGGTGAAGGACGTTATAGCCTTGCATCCTCTTCATTCGCGAAAGAATATCGGTTGCTGTATAGCCTTCCGGGTGGCCGACATGCAGTCCTGCTCCGGATGGATATGGGAACATATCCAATGCGTAAAATTTCCTTTTGCCTTCATCTTCCGTTGTTTTAAAGGTTTTGTTCTCTTCCCAGTATTGCTGCCATTTCTGTTCAATTTCATGATGGCTGAAGCTCATCTTGTTTACCTCCTGATTTTAATAATCGCTGTAGGGGACTGGTAACTCAGTAACAGCCCCAAAAACAAAAAACTCCCGTCCCAAAAAAGGGACGAGAGGATATGTATGTTCTCCCGCGGTACCACCCACATTAGTGACAAGTCACTCGCTTCGTTCATCCTTAACGCGGAATACGGCTGGCACTACTGTCAGTTCATGCCGGCGACTAAAAGGCGAGTTCATGATGGACCTGGCTGACTTGCACCGACCGTCAGCTCTCTACAAAACAGGCTTTACACCATTACTACTCCTTTATCAACGTCTATAACTATGAAAGTATACTTATTTTAAACAATTTCCGCATAACATGCAAGTGGCTTTCCCGGCAAGCGGTCGGCAATGCTCACCATTGCTTAAAAATTTACTGGTTATTCTATGCAGCAAATTACGATGTGTGAATACTTTTCATTTATTTCCGGAAAAGAACCAAAATATTCAGCATTGATTGTATAATATGATTAAATTCTGGAATTTTGCGAAATACCGATTAAGGGAGTGAATTGCAGATGAAGGTTACCCTTTTCGCCACCTGCCTCGTCGATATGTTTCAAAGTGATGTGGGCAAAGCAACAGTCGAACTGCTTGAACGGCTGGGATGCGAAATTGATTTTCCCGAGTCGCAGGTCTGCTGCGGCCAGCCGGCTTACAATAGCGGCTATGTCAAGGAGTCCAAGGAAGCAATGAAAAGAATGATTGATACTTTTGCGGACGCAGAGTATATCATTTGTCCATCTGGTTCGTGTGCCTACATGTTCCACGAATATCAGCATGTGTTTAAAGGCGATCCCGTCTGGGAACCAAAAGCGAAGAAACTGGCGGCAAAAACATACGAGCTTACCCAATTCATCGTGGATGTCCTTAAAACAGAAGATGTCGGAGCCCGGCTGGACGGAAAAGCAACCTATCACACCTCCTGCCATATGACAAGGCTTCTGGGAGTCAAAAAGGCGCCGATGATCCTGCTCAGCCATGTAAAAGGGCTTGAATTCACCGAATTGCCGGGAAAAGAACAGTGCTGTGGTTTTGGCGGCACTTTTTCCGTGAAAATGGCGCAGATCTCCGAGCAGATGGTTGATGAAAAAGTCCAGCATGCCGAAGAGACGGGCGCTGATTATTTAATCGGTGCCGATGCTGGGTGCCTAATGAATATCGGAGGGCGGATAGACCGCCAGGGAAAACCGATTAAAACGCTGCATATAGCGCAAGTGCTGAACAGCCGTTAAACTCCGGCAAAGTGAAGAAAGCAACCGAATGGAGGCGATATTCTTATGGCGATGAAAATAGGCAGTGAAGGCTTTAAAAGCCGTGTGGATAAAGGCATCAACGACACCTTTATGAGAGGGGCCGTAGCCAAGGCCCAGGAGCGGATGGGCGGACGCAGGCAGCTGGTGGTCGATGAACTGGGAAACTGGGAGGAGTGGCGTTCCCTTGGGGAAGAAATCCGCCAGCATGTCCTGGAAAACCTCGACTATTACCTGGAGCAGCTTAGCGACAATGTCGCAAGGCGCGGAGGGAATGTATTTTTCGCGAAGACTGCGGAAGAAGCAAATGAATACATACGGGGTGTGGTGACTAGCAAGAACGCAAAAAAAGTGGTCAAGTCGAAATCAATGGTCACTGAAGAGATCAATTTGAATTCCTGCCTTGAAAAGGCAGGCTGCAACGTCATCGAGACCGACCTCGGCGAATACATCCTTCAGGTGGATGATCATGAACCGCCCTCCCATATCGTCGCGCCAGCCCTGCATAAAAACAAGGAGCAGATTCGTGATGTGTTTACCGACAAACTTGGATACCAAAAAACGTCAAAGCCGGAGGAGCTCGCCTGGCATGCACGCGAGATGCTGCGACAGGAATATTTAACGGCCGATATCGGGATTACCGGCTGCAATTTTGCCGTCGCCGAAACGGGCTCGTTTTCCCTTGTAACGAATGAAGGGAACGCCGACCTGGTTACCGCCCTGCCCAAAACGCAGATCACCGTGATGGGGATGGAACGGCTGGTCCCGACCTTTGAAGAAATGGAGGTCCTGGTCAGCCTCCTGACCAGAAGCGCCGTTGGGCAGAAGCTGACTAGCTATATCACCGTTCTGACAGGCCCGAGGGAAGAGCTGGATGCGGACGGCCCCGAAGAATTCCATCTGGTGATTGTCGATAATGGACGATCCAGCATCCTGGGAACAGAGTTCCAGTCCATCCTGCAATGCATCCGCTGTGCCGCATGTGTCAATGTATGCCCCGTGTACCGGCATGTAGGCGGCCATTCGTATGGATCCATTTACTCCGGGCCTATCGGCGCCGTGCTTTCCCCGCTGCTGGGAGGCTATGAAGAGTATAAAGAACTGCCATATGCTTCAACGCTGTGCGGAGCCTGCACCGAGGTCTGCCCTGTAAAAATACCGCTGCATGATCTTTTGCATAAGCATCGCCAAGTTGTCGTCGAAAAGGAAGGAAAAGCGCCAATATCCGAGAAACTAGCGATGAAGGCTTTTGGCCTTGGAGCTGCTTCCCCTTCGCTATACAAGCTTGGTTCAAAATTGGCGCCCGCAGCGATGAACCCTTTTATGACAGGAGATAAGATTTCGAATGGACCCGGTCCTCTGAAGGCCTGGACTGAAATTCGCGAATTCCCGGCTCCAGCCAAGGAAAGATTCAGGGACTGGTATAAAAACCGTGAAAAAGGGGGGGACAAGGAATGAGTGGAACCATCCAGAACCGCGATTCCTTTTTGGAGCAAATTGCAAGCACACTTGGAAGACCGCGCCGGGCTGAACCTGTCCAAAGACCGGTCTGGAAGCATCAGCCCCAGCATGAGGTCCTAAGGGATGCCACCCCCGACCAATTGGTGGAGGTTCTAAAGACACACTGTCTGAAAATCCACACCAGCCTCCTCATGACCGACCTTGCCGGATTAAGTTCTGCCTTGAAAGAAACGGTAGACAACTTTGGCGGCGGCCCAGTTGTCACCTGGAAGGATGACAGGTTTTCCAAATGGGGTCTGAATCCCCTTTTTGCAGAGGAGTGGCCGGAGCAGGGCATAGAGTTCCATGAATGGGATTATCAGAAAGGCAGTGAAAATGTCACTGTGGCTGAAAAAGCCAATGTGGGCATCACCATCAGTGAAATTACCCTTGCCGAGTCTGCGACGGTGGTCACCTTCAGCGACAAGGACAAAGGCCGGAGCGTCAGCTTTCTTCCGCGAACCTACATTGCCCTGATCCCGAAAAGCAGCATCGTACCGCGCATGACCCAGGCCGCAATCAAAATGAGGGAAATGCATCTTGAAGGTAAACCTGTGTCCTCCTGCATCAATTTTATTACCGGGCCAAGCAACTCGGCCGACATCGAGCTGAACCTGGTTGTCGGTGTCCATGGTCCTGTCAAAGCAGCTTATATTGTCATTGAGGATCTATAAAGCTTAAAAGGCTGGCTTCCGCACGGGAAGCCAGCCTTTTAGTGTGCCTGAGCCTGCAATACTTGTTCCTTCAATTTCCTGTCATACACGATGGTCGTGAACATGGCGCCAAAAAGCAAAAGGATCAGGACGGTAAATAGCGCCGGCATCCCATGGAAGTCGACCAGCATGCCCCCAAGCAGAGGCCCAATCATTCTGCCGCCGGTCGCCGTACTGTTGACGATTCCCTGATAAAACCCTTCCCGTCCCTTCGGGGCAAGAGAATCTGCTATAGTCGGCACGGCAGGCCATATCAGCATTTCGCCGATTGTCAGAATCGCCATTGCCGCAAGGAATCCAGAAAATTCCCTTGCGCCGGAAGCCACAATGAAAGAACCGATGAAAATGAACATGCCAACAAGGATCTGCACCTTGAGATTCTTTTCAAATGGCTTGACCAGCCTATTGATGAGCGGCTGTGCCAGTACGATCATCGCCCCATTAACTGTCCAGAGAATGCTATACTGGCTTATCGTAATACCCAATTCCCTTGTGTAGGCTGAAATGGTCGACTGCCATTGAACATAACCAACCCAGCAGAGCAGGTAGCCGGCACAAAGGATCAGCAATGCGTACAGCTTATCATGGTTTTTGACCGGCCCATTTTCCTGAAGGATATTGCTGTGGGCGGACTGGACCTGAATGCCCCGGTAGCCGAATACGGCAATTACCAGGAATACAAGGTACAAAAGGGCGTTGGCCAAAAAGATCAGCTGGAAGGAGTAGGAAGCAACAAGGCCGCCCAGCGCCGCACCAACCGCGACCCCAAGGTTCTGGGCAACATAGATGGCATTGAACGCCTTTCGCCCGCCTTCCTTCCAGACAGACCCGGCCATGGCATACATGGAGGGAAACACAATTCCCGAGCCAAAACCGATAATGATTAAAAAGACGATATACTGCGGCCAGCTGCTCCAGATTGTCAGTCCAAACAAAGCAAGGACGGTAATGATAATACCAAGCAAGATGGATTTGTACCCGCCAATTTTATCGAACAAAGATCCGCCTACCAGATTTCCGGCTACACTTGCAGCCGAATTGAGCATCAGCACGACTCCGGCAACGGATAGGGACTTTCCAAGATGTTCATGAATATATATTGTATTTAAAGGCCATAAAAACGATGAGCCTGTTACATTTACGGCCATACCAATAATCAGCAGCCATAAGGCTCTAGGCATAAAAGTCTCTCCCTGCTTAATAAGAATTTCATCAACCTCAGTAATTTTAGGCGTTTTTGCATCATGTTGCAAGAAGGAAACCTACAGTCCCAATAATAAAAAAATACTGCAAATTGACTGCTTGTTTCCCTCCCCTCCTCTTTGCGTTTTTTTGATTAAGCAGAACAGAAACTAATTGCCTTGACACCCCAAAAAAATACTGGCAAACTAAAGAAAACACTGCGCAAACCCCTATTTGCACAGTGTTTTCCTATCAAACTATTTTTTCTTTATTTTGGCTGTTGTGCTGGGAAATAGTCGTTGATCGCTTTTTCCTTCTTCTTGAAATTGTCTGTTTCTTCGGACACAGCCTTCTTTACTTTTTCAATTTCCTCATCCAATTCCTTGATGTCCACGCCTTTTTTGACCAGCTCTTCAGTAGCCAGCTTGATTGCGGCGAAAGATTCCTCTGATGAAACCTTCAGTGAATCCATGGCGCCCTGCGGATTATGGAAGCCTGCTGCACTTTCGGCGGCAACGATGTCCCAGAACCATTGAGCCTTGCGCACATGCTGCTGCGCTTCCTTGATTCTTTCTTCACTCACTCCCGATGTAATCATCTTATTAATATAGTAATGAGAAGTAATCGAGATGTCTTCGGCCTTATGAAGAGCCTTCATATGTGTATGCTGAATCTCGTCTACACGGCTTTCGAGTTCTTCAAGGTCCCTGTTGCTATGGCAGGTTGCACAGGATTGTTCCATTGTTTTAAGCGGTGATGTCCACCAGTGCGAGCTGATTTTCTTTTTGCCGTCCGCCCGGTCATATGGCATATGGCAGTCTGAGCAGGTAACGCCTGCTTTTCCATGCGGTCCTTCAATATGAGTCTCAAAATCAGGGTGCTGCGCTTTCAAGATTGGCGTTCCGGATACATTGTGAATCCAGTCCTGATTGAAGCCCTCTTCTTTAGCAGTTGTTTCGTAGTATTCGAACATATCTTCAGGTTTGAAGCCGTTATCCCATGGGAAGGTGACTTCACCATTGCCGGCATCAAAATAGTATTCTACGTGGCATTGTCCGCACACATAGTTGCGCATATCATTCTTAGTCGGGCTGGACATGTCGATCCCCTGTGCTTCCATTGCTTTTGTAAAGCTTGGACGGGTGATGCGGAGGTCCATAGTCTGCGGGTCGTGGCAGTCGGAGCATCCGATTGGAGAATGTCCCATTGATTCTGCTTTCGGCCAGATGTCGGCATTGAAATTGCCGCCCCAGTAATCGTCGCCCATTTCCTCAATCATATGGGGAACAGCTGTAGATTTGCAGGTTAAGCAGGATCCGATTGACTTATCTGTAATCCTGGCAATCTCCCTGACATCCTCAAGCGCATAAATATGGCCGCGATCTTCATTGTACTCGGTCGCAAATCCGTAGCCATTGAACAGGATCGGCAAGTATGGCTCCTTGTCAGGATCATATTTGCTGCGCTTTACCGAGCCACTGTACGTTGTATCTTCCATTTTTTCATTTTTTTTGTAGCTGTCATATTGAAGCGGGAACAGATCCTTAAATGCTTCGTTGCTGATTTCATCTGCGCTGAGTCCGGTGGATGCTGTAGCAGCCGTCTCTTTTTCTCCTGAGCTCGAGCAGCCGGTAATCATCAGCATGACAGCGACTAGGAGCATAGATGCCCATTTAAAATTCCTAGCCATTGTTCAAAGTACCTCCCTTATTTTCTAAAAGCTCACCTGGTTTTGCAGGCTTAAAATAATCCTCGGTTTTAAAGTCGCTGCCATGCGGTACTGCCTGGTGACAGCTGGAGCAGCTATCCTTGGCATCATGCGCAACATTGTCCAATGTGCTTTTGTGGCAATCGATGCAGTTCTGGTTGATGACCTCCGCCGAGTTTTCTGTCGCATGCAGCACTTTTGGGATCTTGGATTCACCGAGTGTATTGAAGTAGACGTGGCCAATACCGGCTTTCGCCTTATTGGTATACTTATTAACCAAGGTATCATGCGGCAAATGGCAGTCACTGCAGGAAAGCTCTGCATGTGTGGAGCTGGCAAACGAGTCATGGACATTATTCATTATATGGCAGCTGCTGCAAAATTCAGGTGAATCCGTGTAGGCAAGGCCTTTCACCGTGACAACAGAAACGATGATCCCCGTCAGGACGCCAACAAATAAAAGCATTCTTTTATCGAGCGATAAGAACTTTTTTAACGCTCTTTTTATCATTCTTTTCACCTCCCCTAAAGTCGCAAATCTATCTATTAAAACACAAATGTGCCTTAACCTTGGTCAGGAAGCTTTTTCTTCAATAAGTTCCACCAGACGATTTTTCGTTGTTGGCCCTGTGAACCTCTCGACCACCATTCCATCCTTGTTGATGATTAGGGTGTCAGGCTGGCCGATGACGCTGTATTCATTCGAAGTTTCTTCTTTTGTATCCAGGAGATAAAGAAGTTCCGAATTGCTTTCGGCAATATATTTTTCCATTCGCTTCTTCGACTCGCCCTTGGCGATGATGATCAGCTTGGCATCCTTGTATTCCTTTCCAAATGCTTCAAGCTCCGGAGCTTCATCAATGCATGGCTGGCACCAGGTGGCAAAAAAGTTCAGCACGACGGTCTCGCCTTTAAAATCGGACAATTTATATATGTCTCCATTGATATCCTTCAGTTCAAACCCGATTGCCTCATCACCAGGGTTCGCGGAAACTTTCTCTCCGAGGCCATCCATAAGGAAGCCAATCACACCAATGGCGGCGATGATGACGAAAATTGGTACAAGCTTCTTGCCCATCCACTTCACCCGCTTTTTTTTTCATATTGTAGCGGAAGCGGCTGACCGCTTCCGCCCTATACATACTCTCCAGCCTTAGTGCCAGGAGTCTGCGCTGTTAATGTTCCGAATTCCATTCTTCAAGCTGCTGAATTTCTTTTTCGAGCTGCTTTTGCCTTCTGCCTAGCACGACCACGTAACCTGCGACCAGTGCCCAAATAGCTGAGTATCCCATGAATAAGTAATCCATTATTAGTTCCTCCTCTTAAATTAGGGCTCTGTTAAATTTGTTCGTTGATTTGCGCTCCAGGCACTCGCTTTCCGCGGGCGTGCGGGGAGCCTGTCTTGCTTCGCCTCCTAGAAACTCAACAAACTTCTGCTCCTCCTACAGAAGCAAAGAACGCTTCTTTGTCGGAGCCTCCAGTTTGTTCGTTTCTGGACAGTCGGCATACGCATTTCCTACTCCTCGGCGCTGCGCGCCTGTGGGGTCTCCCCTGCCCGTACTCCCGCAGGAGTCTCGTGCCTTCCGCTCCAATCAACAGCTTTAAAAATCAGTGTCCTTTAACAAAGCCAATTTTAAAAATTTTTTTTAACTAGCCAGCCTGTTCATTGCTTTTGTTTTTGCTTTTCTGACGATGTCGCGCATTTTTTCTATTTGGGCTCCCTTGCGCATGAGGAAGATGTACAGGATGGTGATGGTGAAGATGCTGAACAGCAGGGTGATAAGCATTTCAGGCTCGATTCCTCCGCCTGACTGGTTTTTGCCTTCTCCGAAAACAACAGGATGAAGCTTGGAGTTCCACCAGCGGATGGCCATGAATACGATTGGCACGTTCAGGGCTCCGATGATTCCAAAAACAGACGAGAGTTTAGCAATCTTTTCCCAGGACCCTTCCATTTTGCGGATAAATAGGTAGGCTACATAGATAAACCATAGAATCAGTGTCGTAATGAGCCTTGGCTCCCAGCTCCACCACGTATTCCAGCTTGCCCTTCCCCAGATCATGCCTGTGAGGAGTGCCAGCGTTGTGAACAGCACGCCGATTTCAGCGGAAACACCCGCATAGATGAAACGGTTCATCTTTGGCTTAATCAGCGTCATCACACTGTAGAAGCCGACAACGAAAAATGCAAGGAACGCCACCCAGGCTGTTCCGACATGAAAATAAAAGATTTTTTGGACTTCCCCCATCACCTTTTCCTGCGGTGACCAGATAAAAATTAAATACATGGCGATAAACATTGATGGAACAAGGATATAGAACAATAATTTATCAATCTTGCCAGAACTTTTGATCATCATGAACCCTCCATTAAAAATTCAAATAATATAAAACAAGCCCCAAAAAACAATAAGTCGTAGGCTGCCATTAACTGAAGCCAGGAAACTGCGTTCTGGATTTCCTCGTTTTCGAGTACGATCCTTGTTGCCTGCACGGCGGCAATCATCAGAGGACTCAGCAATGGCAGCAGCAATACCGGCAGCAGCATTTCGCTGTTTTTGGCATTGGCCGACAGCGCGGACAGGAAGGTTCCAACGATGATAAAACCGAGTGTACCGGCAAAGAGGATAAGAATGAACCAGAAATACGAACTTGTAAACCGGTACCCAAACAGAATGAACAATACAGGGATGCTGATCAGTTGAACGACCGCAACCAGGGTGAAGTTGGCCAGCACCTTTCCCAAATAGATGCTGGCAGGATCGATCGGCGCCGACCTCAGCCCTGTCAGTGAATCATTTTCCAATTCGGAAATGAACGAGCGGTTAAGCCCTAGAATGCCTGCAAAAACAGTGATGACCCAGACTAATCCGGGAATGACCGCTCTCACCATATTGTTTGTCGGGTCAAACGCAAAGCTGAAAACAAGGATGACAAGGGCTGAAAAGATGACCATCATGCCGATGGTCTGCTTCGATTTGAATTCATTCCGCAAATCCTTGCCTGCAATGGTAAGCGCATCGCTAAAGATGGATGTCATGCCTCCTTCACCACCTTTTCATACCAGGCTTTCATTTCCTGAAGATCCAAGTGTTGCGCCAGTTCAATTGTGTCGACCACTTTTCCTTTTTTCAGGATGGCTACTCGGTCAGCCAATGCATGAACCTGTTCAAAATCGTGGGAGATAATTAGGATGGAGGTGCCTCCCTGCTGCTTTTCTTTTATGATTCTGTTAAGCAAAGCGACTGCTTCCTGGTCCAGCCCGGTATGAGGTTCATCCAGCATCAGGATTTTGGGTTCCGGAAGCAGCACCTTGGCAATTGCCAGCCTTTGAAGCATTCCCCTTGAGAAAGAGTGGATTGGCGTGTCCCGGAATAAATACAGCCCTACTTCCTTAAGCAGTTCCTTTGATTTCTTTTCAAGATCCCTGACTTTAAACAGCTTGCCGTAAAATCTCAGGTTTTCCAGCGGCGTCATGTTGCTGTACAGGAAGGATTCATGGCCGAGAAAACCTATTTTCTTTTTGACGGCGGCAGATTTTTTCTTCACCGCTTCACCGTCAAGGATGATTTCACCGCTGCTTGGCTGCAGCAGTCCGACCGTACATTTGAAAAATGTGCTTTTCCCGGCGCCATTGGGGCCGATAACGGCCAGCGTCTCTCCTTCCCGCAGCGTAAGCGTGATATTCCGGAGGATGATTTTCTCACCAATTACCTTGGTCAAATTTTTTAGTTCAAGCATGCTCTCCAACTCTTTCATAACGTAAATTGGCGTAATTCCTGCCTTGTTCTTTCAAGGTGCTTTTGAAATTCGTTCCTTTTCGCCTTATAAAGCTCGTCGCCAATCTGTTTCTGCTCATGGCTGTCTCTAAGTTCATCCAACTGTCTTTCAATGACCCTCTGCTTCGCAAACAGATGCTTAAACCGTTCTTCATCGGGATTCGGTGGGATTTCCGCTGTCCGCCTTCTTTTCACATGGAAGAACAGAACGAGCCCAAAGGCCAACAAGGCTAGGGTAAGATGGGGGTCCAGCCTGTTCAGCCCAGGGGTTCCGAACCAGAACCTGATCAGCCATTCAGGATGGAATGCTGGTAGGCTGCCCATGATTATCTTCCTTTCCGCTTCCTCAATTTTTGCAATTCGCGCAGAATCTCGAGCTCTGCTTCCTCTGATTTGGAAGCGGCCATTTGCTTCCGCGGAATGCTTTCCTGTTTCATAAGCTCGGCTGCCAGCAGCTGATATTGCTCTTTTAATTGCAGGAAGTCTTTTTCTTTTATCTTTTTCATCAGGTAATCCATTTCAAGCTCATTTACGGCGTCATAAACCTGGTCAAGTGTCAGCCGCCCATCTCCCTCAACTACTCCTTCGGCCAGCTTAGCCTGGGCGGAAAAGAATGGGGTGACGATAAAATAGAAACAAGTCAGGATAATCGCAGAGCCTGTCATCATAAACACAATTTCCATGGAACCAGCTCCTTTTAAAATTGCTTCCGCCGTTCTTCCTCGAACATTTTCTCGGCGATTTCTTTTTCGGTTTGGGATTCCCATTTCTCGCTAAGCATATCTTCCTCTTTCTCGCCCGTGGCTTTTCCTCTTCTCAGCCATAAAGCTACGATGGCAACACCAGCTGACATGCCTGCAAACGGCATTCCCCAGGCTACAAGGCCGCTCTTGTCAGTGGCAGGCGTCCTTAAAGCAGCCTGCCCGTATTCATCAACGTAGGATTGAAGAATCTCCTCTTCCGACATTCCGGAGTTAAGCATTTCAACAACCTCTTCATAATAGATTTGCTTAACCTTGCAGGAAGACAGTTCATCATCCGCATGTCCCTGCATATCCAGCTGCTTGACCACATTTTGAAATTCCTTTGAGTTCTCATCGAATTCTGCAAAAGCCGGCCCTGGAAGCACCATTGAGAGTATGAAAATCGCCAGCAGCACTTTTGTACGCATCTCTTATCACCTTCCTGACCTTAAAGCCTTTGAGACCCGGGATGAAGTCGTTTTCCCGCCAATCAGCGCGACTGCTGTGCCAAGGACCATGATAATTCCTCCTGCCCATATCCAGCTTACAAACGGGTTCACTTTTACCTGAAGCGTTACTTTATCCCTGTTCTCCCAGGAGCTTAAAACAACATAGAGATCTTCCGTAAAATTGGTTTTGATGGCCACTTCTGTCGATGGCTCGGGCCATGTTTCGTAAAAGACTTTTTCTGGCTTGATGGTTCCGTCCATTTTGCCTTTATAAACTGTTTCAAGTTCGGCAGCAACAATTCCATTGCCGTTTTTCGTATGCTCGCTCAATCCCTTGAAGGTCAGCTCATAATCTCCAATGGCAAGGCTCTCTCCCGTTTCCATCGTCTTGAGTACCTCTTCTGAATAGGCGTGGGATGAGATGACGCCAATCGCAATCACGGCGATTCCAATATGGACGATATAGCCTCCATACCTTCTCTGGTTTTTCTTGGTCAGCCTGCAGGCAGCGGTAAGCGCGTTTTCCTTTGTTGCTTTGATCCGCGCCATTGTCCCCTGGACAAACTCCTGGATGTGGGTTGCAAACATGAAAACAGTTGAAGCAAGTCCGATGATGGCGAAAGTCCCTCTTACACCAAAAGCAACCAGGATGATCGCCGCGGCAATTCCTGCGGCAAATGGCCAGAGGGCATTTTTCAAAAACCTTTCAACTGTCGCCTTCTGCCAGGCGATCAGCGGACAGACAGCCATCAGGAGAATCAGCAGGAGCAGGATCGGGCTCATGACAGAGTTAAAATAAGGAGCCCCCACATTTATCTTTGTGCCTGAAACCGTCTCGGAGATGAGTGGATACATGGTGCCCCAAAAGACCGCAAACGCACCAGCAACAAGGAGCAGGTTATTGAGCAAAAACGAGCTTTCCTTTGAAAAATAGGATTCTATAGGCAGGGTATCTTTTTTTATCATCTGGTACCTGGTCATCACAATATAGATGGACAGCAGCATCATAAATGCCATGAAAATCAGGAAATACGTTCCAAGCGGCCCGCTGCCAAAAGCATGTACGCTTGTTAAAACACCGCTCCGGACAAGGAAGGTCCCGAACAGGGTCAGGATGTATGAAATGATGACAAGGCTGATATTCCAGGTTTTAAGCATCCCTTTGCGTTCCTGGATCATAACCGAGTGGAGGAACGCCGAGACTGTAAGCCACGGAAGGAAGCTGGCATTCTCGACCGGATCCCATGCCCAGTAGCCGCCCCAGCCAAGCTCCAGATAAGCCCACCAGCCGCCAATCATATTTCCGAGTGTAAGGAAAAGCCATGCGGTAATCGTCCAGCGCCGGGTCAATTTGATCCACTCGGCATCCATCCGCTTTAAAATGAGTGCCGCAATCGCGAAAGCAAATGGTACGGCGAGCCCCACATAACCAAGATACAGTGTGACCGGGTGAAGGATCATGCCCGGATGCTGCAGCATCGGATTTAGGCCTTTCCCGTCGGCAGGAACCATGTCCGTCATCGCGAACGGATTTCCGCCCAGCACCATCACGGTGAAAAAGAACAGGATATTGAGGAGCAGGATAACCGATACATATGGCATCATCGGGTTGTGCTTTTCCCTCGAGAACACCAGGATAGCTGTGTATCCGCAAATAAGGACTGTCCAAAGCAAAAGGGAGCCTGCATTGCCTGCCCAGAAGGCGGTGAGTTTGTAGACAAGGGGGAGGTTCCTGCTCGTATAGGCCGCTACATATTCAAACTGGAACTGGCTTGTTGCCAGAAGATAGAGCAGCAGGAAGCTGGCAATCAATGAAACGAAGACAAGGGAGAGCACTCCGCCCCTTGCACTTTCAAGCCACCTGCTGCTTTGCTTTTTAATCCCAATCAAATTGGCGATGATGGAGTATGCCGCTATGGCAATGCCGAGATATAATGTGATGCTGCCAATCAAGTACATAGTGATGACCACCCATCTGTTTTATTCCTGTGAGTCATTGAAGAGCTCTTTATGCATTTCGCCATCATAATTTTCCATGTCCTCCCCTTCATATTTTGAAGGGCATTTTGTCATGACCTTTTCAGCCTCAAAGATCCCATCGTCCTGAAAGAAACCTTCCACTATGACAATCACATCATCTGTAAAATTATCCGGCTGGACTCCTTTGTGGAACACCTGAAGCACGGTCTCATTCTCATCATAAATTTCAAACCGAAGCTCTAGCTTATCCGCATCCCACTGGATGGAGTCCTTAATCAGAAGCCCCTGTGTCATCACATAGTCATCATCGAATTTTCCGCTCTCCTTCACTAGGTTTGTAATCGTGATTTCCTTGCTCCCGGCAGCAGGCATGGATGCGAAGGCCATGATGAAAATGGCCATTCCCATGAGCGCTAATGCGGAAAATATCTTTTTATTTTTCGACATTTTATCTTCCTCCCAGCTTGTTGACCAATTTGGCATATTCCTCTTCCGAGATTCTGCCTTCCATCAGCATGGAGCGAAGTTTCGCTTTTTTAGCTTCCTGTGCTGATACTCCAATTTCCCCATTTTTAACAGGGGCGGCTGAGCGTTTTTTCAGGAAAAGGATAAGCAGGGCGGCAGCAGCTGTTACGCTTCCCGCAATCGCACCTATCATCCAGACTGGCACGGCCTCTTCATTCTTGGTGGCAGCGCCAGCGGCAGCAGAAGGGCCGGCCATTTCTTCCATGATTTCCCCTGTTGTCTTTTCCTCGCCTCGGACATATTCAAGGCTGACCGCTTTCGTATCTCCAGGCTTCATTCCCTGGGATTGATAGATGAACATGTTCATGTTATAACTGTTTTTCTGGTGTGATTCCGCTTCTGGCGCCAGCTTGAAGCGGTCTGTTTTCAATGGTTCGACGAAAATAAGGTTCATAAGCCCAATGTTTGAAAAGCTCTGGAATTCGTACTGCAATGTATTTTTTTCGCCTTCATCCTTGATGCTGTCTGTATAATACTCGATTACAAATTTGTATAATTCCTGCGGCTGTATTTCATCACTGGTTGTCCAGGAAATGGTGCCACTTTCTTTATTCAGTTCATACTGAATTTCGTTCATTTCTGTGAGGTCATGGGAATAGTCGGCCACAAATCCGATTTTGAAATTTTCGTCCCCAATAGGAAGCGGAAGTTCGACCTGTCCTTTTTGGGGTTCGCCGGTATTATTTTTTAATGACCCATGATAGCCTACAAGCAAAGGAGGATGAGCCTGCTTTTTATCCTTTGGGTGATAGGCAAATTCAGGCATTACCTGTATGGTCAGCTCCTCCATTTGCAGAGGCGCAGCATTTTCTGCCGAAACCATCAATGGTGCCGTGAAGAAAAAAGTGAAAAGCAGCGGCCCTAACAGAGCTCTTTTTATCATTGTTAAACATCCTTTCCAACCATTGTTCTTGTCGTATTATTGATTAATTGACAGCGAATTCGTGAACACTTTCACAAGAACGATTGCCTTGTCCCATTTTTTCCGCCTGCCTGAAAATAGGAGCGCATTTGCATCACATATCTTAATTTGCTTTTGTATGTTCAAATCCCAGATGTTTCCCCTACTCTATTTAAACCATTTATAAAGGAGCTCCATCTGTGACGAAAATCACGAAATTTTTCCGGAATTTATCCGTTTTGTGAACAGGACTATATTGAAAACTTCTGCCTCAATTTCTCCTTTTATTGTTCAAAAAAAAGCCCCATTTCATGGTTGAAATGGGGCGAAAAGTGTTTATCGTGATTGCTCAGGTTCAGGATGGAACTTTGATTTTACGGGCTGTCCGCCTGACTCTTCATACTTCAATTTTGATTTCTTGACCGGATCATAATCGGAACCTAGCTCCATGTCCTGGTTATTGATGCCATTTCTCGTTTTTTGTTCCGGGTTATTTTGCTTGGAGCGTTTTTTCATGTATGTTCCTCCCTCCTAATGGTCATGCAAGATCATTTCGTTTTGCAGCTGCTGGAGCTGGAGCCTCATCCTGTGCAGCTGTTCACGCTGCTGGCCGTTGCAGCTCAAGGCCAGCTTGGCAATATCATTATAGGCACCTTCAAGCATTTGCATGCTGGCTGTATACTGGCCATCATGCAAGTGCTCCTGCATGCTGGCCTTTTTATATTGCTCCTGAGCAATCCTGATTGCATCTTCACATTGTTGGAGATGTTCCTCGACCGATTGTCTTGTCGCCAATGAAAACGCCCCCTTTTTGTCATAATGAAGCCAAAATGCTTCCTTTTTAGTTTGTTCACATCATGTCTTCCTATCACGAATCTCCGGTGTACAAATGCTTCCATTTGGGTTTGGTGATTGGACCAGGACATTTGTCATGGTACAATTCTTTCTAGAATGCGCAGGCGCTGGAACTAAACAGTTGCCGAACTGCACAAATTTTCATTCAGGAGGCTTAAATGAATCAAGTCCACTCTTTTCCATACAGTCTTGATAATAAACGCTATCATACATGGAATTACCACTTGCGCCAGCACTTTGGCCATAAGGTTTTTAAAGTCGCCCTCGACGGCGGCTTCGACTGTCCAAACCGGGACGGCACTGTGGCCTACGGAGGATGTACATTCTGCAGTGCAGCCGGTTCCGGAGATTTTGCCGGAAACAGGGCTGAGCCTCTGGAAATTCAATTTTCCACAATAAAAGACAAAATGCATGATAAATGGAAAGATGGCAAATACATGGCTTATTTCCAGGCTTTCACCAACACGCATGCCCCGGTGGAGGTGCTCAGGGAAAAGTACGAAACCGTCCTTAAGCAAGAGGGGGTCGTAGGGCTGTCGGTTGCAACCAGACCTGATTGCCTGCCGGATGACGTGGTCGAATATCTGGCAGAATTGAATGAAAGAACGTATTTATGGGTCGAACTCGGACTGCAGACCGTCCATGAACAGACCGGCAACCTGATCAACCGGGCCCACGATTTTCCTGCCTATGTAGAGGGTGTTCATAAACTCAGGAAACACGGCATCCGGATTTGTTCGCATATCATTAATGGCCTTCCCCTTGAAACACCAGCGATGATGATGGAGAGCGCCAAGGCTGTTGCCAATCTGGATGTACAGGGAATCAAAATCCACCTTCTCCACCTTCTCAAGGGCACACCGATGGTCAAGCAGTATGAAAAGGGCCTCCTCGAATTCCTATCGTTCGACGATTATGTGAATTTGGTTTGCGACCAGCTGGAAATCCTGCCGCCTGAGATGATTGTCCACCGGATTACGGGAGATGGCCCTATAGACCTGATGATTGGCCCGATGTGGAGCGTCAACAAATGGGAGGTTCTCAATGCCATTGATGCAGAGCTAAAACGCCGCGGAAGCTGGCAGGGGAAACATTATTCCCAGAGAAAGGCAGGAACTACGGCATGAAGCTTGAACGAATCCTGCCTTTTGCAAGAACCCTTCTGGAAAGGGCTGTAAAAACAGGTGATATCGCTGTCGATGCCACTGTCGGAAACGGCCATGACACTGTCTTTCTCTCGGGGCTGGTTGGTAAGGACGGTCAGGTCTATGGCTTTGACATCCAGGAACAGGCGCTTGCTTCCTGCAAAGCAAAACTCGAGGACAGGGAGTTTCTGGAGAGAGTTGCCTTATACCAGAGAGGCCATGAACATGTAAAAGAAATGCTTCCAGTCTCTGCTCATGGAAAAGTTGCAGGTGCCATTTTCAATCTAGGATACCTGCCAGGGGGAGACAAGAGCATCGTTACCGTCCCGCAAACAACCATCTCGGCAGTGGACCAGCTTCTCGACATGCTTTCTCCCGAGGGCATCATTGTGATCGTTGTATATCACGGGCATCCTGAAGGCCAGATTGAACGCGACACCCTGCTTGACTATGTCTCCTCCATTGACCAGAACAGGGCCCATGTCTTGCAATACCAATTCCTGAACCAGAAAAATAATCCCCCCTTTATCATTGCGATTGAAAAGCGTTCATAAGAGAAAAAGGAACCCCGGAGGAAGATGGCTCCTCCGGGGTTCCTTTTTTATGCCGATATCTTCTCATCACTTGCCAAATACCTTTGTCATTCTGGCCGGCATCAATTTTTGAACGGAACGGTAAGCGCGCCCGTTCAAATAAAAAAAGTAGCTGATCGGGCCGCCGCTTTTAATGATGCCTTTTGCGAGTTTCTTGACCTTTTGCTGGCGCTGGACTTTTTCATCTGATAAATAGACTCCCAGCAAGCCGCGGTTGATCAGCTGGTGAAAACGGCGATGCGGCAGGTCAGCCGTATAGTGGTCGGCGTGCTCGATAAAATGGGTGAGCCTATTGAAAAGCGCCTCTTCATTTTCATAATAAAAGCAGAAATTCAGATCGCCTTCCCGCCTGTCTTCTTCCTGGTCGATAAAGTAATCCAGCAAAATGTGGAGTCCTTGTATGTATGGAAAATAGCCGCTCTTGATGCTTTCTGCATATTCGGGCCTGAAGTCGTTCCGGAGTGCATAGGAAACGAGGCAAAAAACGCCAAGCGTAGAACCTGTGCAGGCTGAAAATTCATACCATTGCATATCTGGACATTTACTACGGTTGCGGTCATGCCATTCTTTCAGTCTTGTTACCCTTTCGCTCTGCTGCACATGTTTATGGATTTGCAGGTCGCAATAATATCTGCACAATTCAAGCATATGCTCTGAAATGCCATCATAATGTTCCACTTCCTGCAATTCCTTCCTGCAGGCCAGCACAAGCTGTCCTAGATACCCTCCATCATCCTGTTCCTTCCGCATCCGGTAATAATCCCGAAGCTCTCCGTCAAGTGTAAGGGCATCCTCCATCGATTCATGCAAAGCAGCAAAATCGCGCGGATCAAGGGAAGTGCTCCGGTCGCAAAGATTGTCGAGATAATCGCTGATTGTCTGATAGGCGACAATGAACGAAATGGCTCTTTGATAATTCCCAAGGGCAATCAGGCTCATGATTGCTCCGCCTTCACAATGAAACGTCTTTCCTTCAATGCTGGCAAGAGCCTGTCTGCGCAATTCCGGGTCCGGGATGCATTCCGCCTTCCGTTTCCAGGATTCAAGTTCCCGGTGGACCTGTGGAATGACTTTACGGTAGACGCGGTACATCAAACTGAGGGGCATTTGCGGAATCCTCATATGCTCCCCCCTTCCTAATAGACATAGCCAATCGCTTTTAATTGGCTGATAACAAAGTCCTTGGCGTATTCGAATACTTCTTCGCGCTCTGGTTCGTTGAATATTTCGTGATAAAAGTCCGTCCATTCTTTATAGCGTTTTTCTGATAAAGGTGCATAGTTGAACCATTCCTTTACCAGCTGCTTGGCTACAATCCTGTCGTCCCCGCCCTGCATGACCAGCATGGGGATGTTCTGTGTGTCCTGCAGATTGTCAAAAGCGAGCTTCATGGCATCATCAAGCTCCCTGTACCATCTTACAGAAACCTTGGTGACATACAGGGAATCGTTCAAGTCCGCATCCCTTACTTCCATATTCCGGGTTGCCAGTTCAACGGAGAGCCCAGGTGACACCTTGAATCCTGGCATAATGGCGTTCACTCCATGGGAAACAAACTTCAAAAATCTCGAAGGCTGCTGGACAAGACCCAAACAAGGAGAAGAGAGAATCACTCCGGCCAGGTTAAGCCTCTCTTCCTGAAGCAGCCTGATGGCCACCAGGCCTCCCATGCTGTGGCCAAGAAGAAAAACGGGCAGTTCAAAGCTGTAGGCTGCCTGGATCCAGTCTTTCACTTCCAATAAATATTCATCGAAGGAATCAATATGGCCCCTGTTGGATCTCGTTGTCATGCCTTGTCCAGGCAAGTCACCCATAATCACATGGAAACCCGACAGTCTCCACATTTGGATCAGCCAGCCGTAACGGCGGTGATGTTCGAGCGCTCCGTGCACCATGACAATCACTGCTTTGGCTTCACCATCCGCTTCCCATTTCCACATGTGCATTCCCCCTCTGTTTCTTCCTCTATTTAAAAGAACTATAATATATAATGGACAGAAAAGGGAAGATTAACAACTTTTATGTGCTATATGTTCAATCTTCCCCATTTTTAACATTATTTGCATCCAAAGGAGAGTGAGTATCCGATGATTTACCCTTATCACGGAAAAGAGCCAAAAATAGCATCTTCCGCTTTTATTGCAGATTATGTAACCATAACCGGTGATGTTGAAATTGGCGAGGAGTCCAGCGTCTGGTTCAACAGTTCCATACGGGGAGACGTAGCACCGACGATTATCGGAAACAAGGTGAATATCCAGGACAATTCCGTCCTCCATCAAAGCCCTGGTAATCCGCTTATCCTCGAAGACGAAGTTACCGTTGGCCACCAGGTGATCCTCCACAGCTGCATCGTTCGTAAAAATGCGCTGATTGGCATGGGATCCGTCGTTCTTGACCAGGCCGAAATCGGCGAAGGAGCCTTTATCGGAGCGGGCAGCCTTGTTCCCCAGGGGAAGAAGATTCCTCCCAATACGCTTGCCTTTGGCCGGCCGGCAAAGGTGGTCCGTGAGCTGAATGAAGAAGATATCAAGGATATGCAGAGAATTACCAGGGAATATGCCGAAAAGGGTCAATATTATAAATCTCTGCAGCAAAATCGAGCGGATATTTAATTAGTTACATACCCTTTAAAGAAATAGAAAAAACGCCCATGCTTCGCTGGTGAACTATACCCCGAATAATGGACGCTTTGAAAAAGCCCGTTATTCGGGTTTTTTGTGTCTATAATGACCTAGCCCGTTTATAATCAAATCAGGGATATAGACGGAGGAACGAAATGAGTAAAATAATATTCAATGAACATCAAATGAAACTGTTGGAGAACAATGAGAATGTTGACCATGTTTCTGAAAGGTCAATTGCTTATACACCAGCGTTCAAAATTAAGGCCGTTAAAGAAAACCTTGAAGGGAAAGCTCCCTCTCAAATATTTATAGAAAACGGTTTTGAAATCGAAATAATCGGGGCGGAAAAACCTAGATCCTGCCTGAAGAGGTGGAGGAAAACTTTTAAACAATTTGGGGAAGAAGGGTTCCTTACAGAACGAAGAGGAAAAGGAAGTACTGGGAGGCCTACCTCAGAGGAGGTCTCAGTTGAAGACAATCTAAGGAAA